>JAGQPT010000201.1 GCA_020426575.1 Planctomycetales bacterium | reverse complement strand
TGGGCCACCCGTGTGCGTGCCGCGCTAGGGCTCGGCTGTGGGCGCACCGCCGCCTGGACCGAGGCGGCCAACATCGACCGGTTGGCCAGGTCCGGACTGGCCGTGATGAAGCTGATCGCCTTTGGCGAAAAACTGCACGACGACGGTCGCCTCGAAGCCTTCCTGCTCACCGAAGAACTCAGCGGCTTCACGCAACTCGACCACTTTCTCCGCGCGAGGTTTCGTCCCCGCCGGATGGACCGACCCTCGCGGCGTGACGAATCGCTACACTGTCTGATCGGCGAGGTTGCCGACGTAGCAGGGCGTTTCCACCGCCTTGGTTACAACCATCGCGATTTCTACTGTTGTCACTTCTTCATCCGCGAGACCGACGACGGCGGCTTCCGCGTCAATCTGATCGATCTGCAACGCGTCGAACACCGCCGCTGCTGGCGGCGCCGCTGGCTCGTCAAAGACCTCGCCCAACTTGCCTATTCCGCGCCGACGGACCGCATCAGCGGGCTGCAGCGGTTGGCGTTCATCAAACGCTACCTGGGTGTCAAACGCCTGCGCCCGAGCGACAAGCGGCTCATTCGGCAGGTGATTTCCCGCTGGAGGAAGATGGAGCGGCGGCTGGGGCCACACCCTTGATCGGCAGACGCCCCAACCGCCGCAACACCTCACCAGCCGCCATCCTTCACCGCTGCCATCACACTGGTCCACCATCATGCGAATTGGCCTCACGATAGAACACTTCGACTGCCGCCGCGGCGGCGTCGAGCACTGGACCGTGCAGTTCGCCCGACAACTTGTCGGCCGAGGGCATCAGGTCGACGTGGTGGCGCGGAGCGTCGCGGCAGCCGATCGCGCCGACGGCGTGGCGTTCCACCTCGTCGAAGCCGAGCCTTCGCGGTTGGCCTTTGCCGACGCCGCTGCCCAGCAACTCGCCAGTCTGCGGCTGGACGTTGTCCACGACACGGGGTGTGGCTGGTTCGCCGACGTCTTTCAACCGCATGGCGGATCCCGGGTGGCCGCCTTCGAGCAAAATCTGCGGCTCGTCCCTCGGGCGCTGCGGCCCTGGAAGCGGTTTGGCGCGCAGGTGTTGCCGCGCTACCGCGAGTTCGACGAACTGCTGGCGCGTCAGTATGGCGACCATCGACGGCTGTACGTGGCGCTATCGAAGATGGTGGCCCGCGACTTGATCGAACATCACGGTGTGCCGGCCTCGCGCATTCGCACGATCTACAACGGTGTCGACACTCAGCGATTCCACCCCTGCCATCGCGCGTCGTATCGTGCCGATACCCGCGCTTCGTGGGAGATTGGCGACGAGGAAACCGTGTTCCTCATCATCGCACATAATTTCCGACTCAAGGGCGTTGCAACGGCCGTTCGCAGCATCGCGCGGTTGGCACAGGCTGGTCTGCCCGTGCGGCTTGTGGTCGCCGGCGGTGGACGCAGCGGACATTACCGTGGGTTGGCCCGGCGCTGCGGCGCCGAACGCTGCGTGACGTTTCTCGGGTCCGTCGACGATCCGGCTCCGTTGTACGCCGGGGCTGACGTCTACGTGCAGCCGACCTGGTACGACCCCTGCAGCCTCGTTGTGCTCGAAGCGCTCGCTGCCGGTCTGCCGGTCGTGACAAGCTGCTTCAATGGTGCCGGCGAACTGATCACGCCGGGGCAAGAAGGCGACGTGTTGGACGATCCGGCCAACGACGTGGCCTGGGCCGAGTGTCTTGCCCGTTACTGCCATACCCGCCGCCGCGAAGCGATGGGCGATGCGGCGCGCCGGTTGGCCGAGCGGCACGATCTTGAGCGCAACTGCGACGAGATCTTGTCCGTGTACCAAGAGCAGGCCGAGGTGCGCCGTGCGGCCTGAACGGTCGTCAGGCCAAGAATGGCTAGCAGGGACCTGTAAAATCAACAGGTGCAGAGAAGCCCCGAGAGACACGTGGCGCTGCGTTGCAGGCTCAGTTCGTTCTGCCGCGTCGGTCAACGAACGCTGATCGAATTGATGATGCTCGAGCTTCGCGCCACACAGCGAACCGCCTCTTGGGCGAGCTGTTTGTGGTAGAAGCTCTCGACCGACCCGCTGATCAAGAGCGTGCCGTCGTGCTCTTCGACGTGCAATTCGTGAAGTGCGTGAATCGGACTGTTGCTCAACGCAACTTGAGCGCGTTGTTCTTCCGTCAAATCGGGCATCGTGCGTGTTCGTCCTGTTCCTGCGACGCCGTCACCGCATGGTGCGATGAATCCCAGTCGTCCGTGCTGCGCCCCGCTCGTTCCCATGTGAGCCACTTCCGCAGCGCAACCTCCATCGCGACGCAGATGCCGCGGTCCGGTATCACTGCGAGTGACACTGAGCGGGTGCTGAGTGTCGATGCGACGGTTTCGGGGCGAACCGCCGTCCAGGGTATCAAGCTCGTACGTTTGCGGCCGGTCCCGGCGCTTGCGCACCGACAAATTCTAACACCGCCAATCTAGTCACGGCGCAGAAAAAGTGTCAAGGTCGCGAACCAGACCTTTGCCAAACCAACATCGCTTGATAACAGAGAGACAAGCCTGCCGGTCACCGGCGGCGCGCCATCGAACCGGTGCGTTGCCGATCCATGCGTCACGCGACATATGTCGTTCGGCCGATCTGCCAGCCGGGTGCTAGCTTTAACCGCCTACTTGATCTTGCCCTTGCCGCGCAGGTAATCGATCACCTCGTCCGCAAGCGTCTCGGCGTCCTTGCCGGCTGAATCCAGTACCAGCTCGGGGTTCTCCGGCGCTTCGTACGGATCGTCGATGCCGGTGAAACCCTTGATCTCGCCGGCGCGGGCCTTCTTGTACAGGCCCTTCGGATCCCGCTTCTCACACACTTCCAGCGGTGCGTCGACCAACACCTCGATGAAGTCGCCTTCGTCCTGCAGAGCCCGGGCTCCGTCGCGGTCGGCCCGATAGGGGCTGATGAACGCCGTCAGCGTGATGATGCCCGCGCTGGCGAACAACTCGGCGACCGCACCAATGCGGCGGATGTTCTCTTCGCGGTCCTCGGCCGAGAAGCCCAGACCGAACCGCTTGGCGAAGTCCTCGCCGTGCCGCTCCTTGAGCATTCCCGGGCCAGCGTTCAGGCCGTGACGGACGTTGTCGCCGTCGAGCACCATGCTGTGCACTCCCAGGCTGTGCAGTTTGTGGTCGACCAGGTTGGCGACCGTGCTCTTGCCACAGCCGCTCAGGCCGGTGAACCAGATGACACAGCCGCGGTGACCGTTGAGTTCTTCGCGCTCTTTTCGGCTGACGCTGTGCTCGTGCCAGACAACATGTGGTTCGTTCGTCATCGGATTCACCCGTCCTCGTTATTAACCAAGATCAATTCACTTCCACGGCACGGGCCACGGCGGTGTGCCGGTCAAAACCGGTCGGCATGCCGCCCTCTTCGGCAGGCGGCGCCACTCGGCGAACGGCACCATCACTCGACTTGCACCGTCATTCGATCGGCCAGTGGGGGGGCCAATACGTTGGCTCAGGCCGACGTGTGCGGGCCG
>JAGQPT010000200.1 GCA_020426575.1 Planctomycetales bacterium | reverse complement strand
TGACCAGTTCGACGTCGTCGGGAAACTGACAGTTGATGCGAAACGCCGTCGCCGTGTTGTAGCCGTTCGGCACGTCCGGATGCGTCGCCGTGCCTTCGACGGTCGTTGGCCCCGTGTGGTCCATGCCGAGACCCCACTGCGCGATGTCGACGTGATGGGCGCCCCAGTCGGTCATCTTGCCGCCGGAATACTCGTACCACCAGCGGAACTCGTAGTGACAACGTCGGCGGGTGTAAGGCACCGCGGGAGTTTGTCCCTGCCAGAGGTCCCAATTGAGGTTCGGCGGCGGCGTCATCACGGGCAGCGACGGGCTCGTCGGTGCGCCGCCGATCGCCGCCGTGGCCCGCTGGACCTTGCCGATGCGGCCGGCGCGTATCAAGGCCAGCGCCAGCAGAAAGTGCTCGGGGTCGCTGCGCTGTTGCGTGCCGACCTGGAACACACGGCCCGTCTCCTCGACGGTGCGACAGATCAGCTTGCCTTCGTCGATCGTCAGCGTCATCGGCTTTTCGCAGTAGACGTCTTTGCCCGCCCGCAAGGCGTCGACGGCGATCTTCGTGTGCCAGTGATCGGGGGTGACGACCGTGATGACGTCGATGTCGTCGCGGTCCAGCACCCTGCGGTAGTCTTCGTGGATTTCCGCCCGGCCGTCACTGAGCTTGGCCTGGGCCCGTTCGGCGTGCACGCGGTCGGCGTCGCAGACCGCCACGATTTCGCCGAAGCGACGCGCCGAGAGCGTCACCGGCAGTCCGCGGCTACCCACGCCAATGCAACCGATATGCAGCCGGTCGTTCTTCGCAGTGAAGTTGCGGGCTCGAACCGGTGAAACATTCAGTCCGTGGGTGAATGCCGCGGCGGTGGCGGCGGTCGTTGCCGTTCGCAGGAATTCGCGTCGATGCATGCTAGTCACTGAGTTGGTGGTTCGTGGTATGCGGAGGTCAGCCGAATCAGTTGGTAGCGGCGAATCGTCGACCGCGGCGTCAGTAGTGCACAAGTGTGTCGGGCATGCGCTCGTCGAGCGCCTGGCCGGTTTCGAAATCGACGCCGCATTCGTAGATCCAGACGAACTTGAGCCGCGGCATGCTGGCGATCGCCTCGAGTCCGGCGGGCGAAATGTGATTTCCCCAGAGCCAGAGATTTTCGAGCTGCGGCAGTTGGGCGAGTTGCTGGAGGCCGTTTTCGTCGATCTCGGTTTGTTCGAGACGGAGCGTTTTGATTCCTTTCATCTTCGCCAGTGTGGCGCCGGCGGTGGCGTCGAGCCGCGATTCGTCGAGGCTCAATTCGCGGAGCTTTGGCAGGTCCACCAGATGTCCCAGCCCGGGACCGTGGACGCGGGTGCGGCTCAGATAAACGACTTCCAGCGAGTCGAGACCGGCCAAATGCGCGAGTCCGGCGTCGCCGACGTTGGTCTCGTGCAGTGAAAGCACGCGCAATTGTGCGGCGCCCGCCAATGCGGCCAGTCCGGCGTCGGTCACCTGCGTGTGTCCCAGGTAGGCACGCTGCAGATCCGGCAGTGCAGCCAGTAGTGCGATCTGGTCGTCGGTTGCATCGGTACCCTCGAGGTCGACCTGCACGACGCGGCCCTGGTCGTCGGTCTCGATGCGGGCGCCGATGTCGCGGAGCTTGGCCACGGCCGCCTGGGCGTCGTCAGCACCTGCGCGAGGTGGCGAGAGCGCGGCGATTGTGACCACAAATAGCGCCGAGGCGCGGCGCGGCGGTGAAAACCACATGCGGAACATGGTGTTTGGTCCGTGGATGTCGATGGATTCGAGGCCCCGACTGCTGATGCGGGACACCACCAGCCGATGGTCTCAGCGTAACGGGGCCGGGCGAGCGAGGCAAACGATTAGCCGGTGCCGGGCGCGGAGCGGTAGCCCAGCGGGTGCGAGGCGTGCCAGCGCCAGGCCGTTGCCACAATGTGCTCGATGACGCTGTGTCGTGGCTGCCAACCGAGCAGGCGGCTCGCCAGCGAAACGTCGGCGACGAGCCGGGGCGGGTCCCCCGCGCGACGTGGTCCCGCGTTTGCGGGGATATTGTGGCCGGTCACACTGCGACAGGCCTCGATGATTTCCCATACGCTGGCCCCCGTTCCGCTGCCCAGGTTGACGCAGAGGCCGCTGCCGTCCTCGATCTGCTCCAGCGCCCGGGCATGGGCGTCCGCCAGGTCGTCGACGTGCACGTAGTCGCGGATACAGGTGCCGTCGGGCGTGTCATAATCGTCGCCGAAGACGGTAACCGCCTCGCGTTGTCCCAGCGCGACCTTGAGCACGAGCGGAATCAGGTGCGTCTCCGGATCATGGTCTTCGCCCAATTGACCCGAAGCCGCAGCCCCGGCGGCGTTGAAGTAGCGAAGCGCCGCATAGCCCAGGCCGTACGCCGCAGCGTAGTCGGCCATCATCCGCTCGACGACGAGCTTGCTAAAGCCGTAGGGGTTGATCGGCTGTTGCGGCTCGGTCTCGCGGATGGGGACGTGTTCCGGCTGGCCGTACGTGGCTGTGGTACTGGAGAAGACCAGCCGGCGGACGTCGGCCGCCCGCATCGCCTCGAGCAGGCTGAGCGAGCCGGCGACGTTGTTGGAGTAGTACTTGGCGGGGTCAGTCACCGATTCGCCGACCAGTGCGAAGGCGGCAAAGTGCATCACGGCGTCGATGTCGCCCTCGCGCATCAACGTGGTGAGCCGGTCAGTGTCGTGCAGCGAACCGACGACGAGCCGGCAGCCATGCACCGACTCGGCGTGGCCGGTCGAGAGGTCGTCGTACACCGTCACGTCGTGCCCCGCCGCGACGAGATGTGCAACGGTGTGGCTTCCCACGTAACCGGCCCCGCCAACCACCAGAATTCTCACGTCCGTACGTCCTTGTTTGTCGCAGTGGTCTTGTCGGTGGCAGTTGTGCTTTCGCAGACGATGGATGCCCAACTCTTGCGGCCCGACATGAAAACGGTGCCGACCAAGCGCGGGTGCCGCCGAGAGGTGCGTGCTCGTGTCGGCGGACAACTGGCGGTCGCACCGCGTTCCACACGCCGCGGGTGACGCAAGTTACCCGATCGCCCCGTCGCTAGTCGAGGTGAAAGGGGCTGTTGGGGTTGTTCTCGTGGCGAATCTCGTCGACGGGCTGGCAGCGCCCGTGGCCGGCGAACAACTGGTTGGGGGCGTTGAGCACCCAGCCGGGGACGTCGCCGACGTTGCGGTAGGCGTGGACGACACCCGGCGGCACGATCACCCGCGTGGGGTTATGCTCGCCGACGTCGAGCGTTTGGCGCCGACCCTGCGTCGACGAGGTGTGCCGCATGTCCCAGAGATACAGCCGAAACGTGCCCGGTCCGAGGAACGCGAAACAGTCGGTCTGGGCGACGTGCTCGTGGGGGCCACGGGTTACGCCGGGCAGCGTCTCGCTCAGATACGCCATGGCGGGCAACACGTCGCTGGCCAGTTCGTCGCGGCGAAACAGCTCGACGAGCCAACCGCGATCGTCACTGTGCCGGGTGAGCGGAGTGATCGATACGCCCGCGATCGCGCCTTCGGTGAAACGGACAGGAGTCGCATCGGGTTCGGCTGGGGAGGTCATGCTGCAAGCTCCGCGAGCAGATTTCTGATTCACCACGACCGCCGCGGTCCGCCGACGCACGGCAGCCGCGCGCCATCATACACGATCGCGGTGGCGCGCCGTACCAGGCCGCAAAACTGTCACGACCGGTGCCGCAACGAACGTCGCCTGCGCCGGCTACTCGGGTAGCTTCGCCGCGCGTTGTCGTGACGTACGATTGGCAGAGCCCTCCAACACGACAGGTTGCCGACCGCGCATTGCAGCGCGTCGCGGCGACGAAAAGTGTCGCCCCCCTGCCCTCCAGTCGACCGACGCGATGGCGCTGACGTTTCAGCGTCAGCCGAGTGCCGCGACATGGTGTCCCGCCCACGAACCGACGTTGTCAAGATGTCCGAACCAAGCGTCCAAGTTCATCAACGCGGCGGCCGCAAGTCACTGGATTGCCGGCAGCAATTGTTCGTGCACCCACGCCTGCAGACGTACCTGCTGGTGCGTGTGTTGGGGATGTGCACCGCTGTAGCGCTGGCAACGGCGGCCGCCTACGTGGGCTGCGACGCCTACGTCCGCGAGCGCGCGCCGACACTGTTCTCGCTGGTCCCGCTTTTGCTGGCCGCGATGGTCGTCGGTCCGTTCGTCGCCTGGTACACGCTGCGCACGAGCCAGCGAATGACGGCCGCGTTTGTGCGTTTGTCGGCGTGGTTGGAGCAGAACGCGTGGCGGCAAGCGCAGTCCGGCACCGCAGGATCGTTGGACGACGTGCCGTTGCGTGTACGTGGCGGTGATCCGGCGGCCGAACTCGTCGCCGAGATAGCCCGCGCCGCGCTTCGGCTGCGCACGGCTTCGAACGACGCCACTGAAAAGAACTCCGCCGAAGACGCTTTCGCTAACGACACCTGCGGGGTGTCCGCCGGCGCCATTCAGGCCACGCCCCCGAACGACCGGCCTCCGCACTAGCGCAGGCAACGCAGTACTGCGCTTTCTTCGTCCCGTAGCAACACCCCTACCAATTGCCTGGAAATCTAGCCGTGCCGACACTCTTGCAAGTGATCCTGCTCGTGGCAATGTGTGGACACGCCATGTTGTGGGTGAGTTTTCTCAATCACATCAACGCCAGCGCGATGGCGCGGCGGCTGCTCAAGGGTGTCAGCTTGCTCACGCAACTCTGGCTCGTCGGCGGACTCGTCTGGCTGGTCGACCGATCGCTAGGGCTGGGCGTCGTGCCTGTTGCCGACGGCGGGGTTGCGTCGTTCCGCCTCTGGGAAGTGTTTTACATCGCGGCCACCGTAGCGTTCGCACTCGTTGCGATTCCGTATGGGCTGTTGTGCCGACTTCGGGCAGCGTCGCTACGATACAATGGCCAAACGCAGCGACGTGTCGAGGCGGTTCCAGCGGCCGAGCGCCGAATGGGGCCTTACGCCAGACCATGGGACCGCGTGCTCGGCCGGCTGCCGGGCAACCAGATTTGGGACGTGGAACAGGTGCGGCACGAAGTCGACGTCGCGGCGCTGCCCGACGAACTCGACGGCCTCTCGATCGTGCACCTCTCGGATTTGCACTTCACGGGGCGCATGGACCGGTCGTTTTATGCGCGAGTGGTCGACTCGATCAATCGTCTCGAACCTGACCTGATTGCAATCACGGGCGACGTCATTGACCGGGCCGAGTGTCTCTCCTGGATACCGGCCACACTGGGGAAGCTCGAGGCCCGACACGGGGCGTTCTTTGTCCTCGGCAACCACGACGGCAAAGTTGGCCACGATGTGGTGCGAGCTCACCTTCGCGAGGCGGGGCTCACGGACGTGGGCCGTCATTCACAACGCGTCGCAGTCGAAGGTGCGCATATACTGATCGCGGGCAACGAATTGCCCTGGTGCGCACCGGCGGCTGCGAACGCGGCGACACGATGCGGGACGGACTTTTCGCCGTTGTCTGAAACGCGTGGGCTGCGGCTGCTGCTGTCGCACTCGGGCGACCAGTTTCGCTGGGCCCGCCGCCACGGCTTCGACCTGATGCTGGCCGGTCATTCGCACGGGGGACAGATCCGCGTGCCGGGCGTGGGGGCCCTGTTCTGTCCGATTCGCGACTCGTTGGGGATGGCGGCCGGTTTGTTCTACGACGCACCGACGCTGCTGCACGTTTCGCGCGGTGTTTCGGCCGAACTGCCGCTGCGTCTGAACTGTCGTCCCGAAATCACGCAACTCGTTCTGCGACGCGCCGAAGCTCCAATGACAGCGCTGACGCCCGACGCGGCGGCGACCGGCGTTGAGGCCTGGACGTGAGCGCCGCCATGAAGGACGGCACCCGACGCTGATCGCTCGGTCATTCGGCGTCGCTCCGCACCGCCCTCGGAGCGTACACGGTCACGGCCGACGACTTGCCCTTGATCATTTGCGCCGGCAGTTCGTCCAGGGGCACGTCCGCGCTCAGCGCGTCGCGGGTCGCCTGCGAGATCAGCACGCAGCGGCCGACGACCTTGGTGAGTCCCTCGATCCGTGAGGCGATGTTCACCGTATCGCCGATCGCCGTGTATTCGAGGCGTTGTGGTGAACCGATGCTGCCAACGATCGCCATCCCGGTGTGGATGCCAACGCCCATGCGGAGATTGCCGTGGCTGCTCGGTCCCAGCCGTCGATTGACACATTCGAGTTGAGCGACCATTTCCAAGGCCGCGCCCAGTGCGGCGTCGGCGTGCTGATGGTCATCTTCGCCGACGCCGAACAGCGCCATCAGACCGTCGCCAAGAAACTTGTTGACCATTCCGCCGCGGCGTTCGATAACGTCGACCATTTCGCTGAGGAAAACGTTGAGCGTGGCGACCACTTCGTCGGCTGGCTCGTCGCTCGATCGGGCCGTGAAATCGCGCAGGTCGGCGAACATCACGGTCACGCAGTCTTCGCTGCCACCGAGGCCGGGGTCGCGAGCCAGGATGCGGCGGGCTGCCTCGGTGCCAACGTGTCGGCCGAACATCTCCTGCAAATACTGCTTTTCGCGCATGTCGGCGACCATGCGATTGAACTCTGCGATCAGGGGGCCGAATTCGTCGGCGTGGAGCAGTCCGACGTGGGTGTCGAGGTTTCCGGCGGCGACCGACTTGGCCGCCTTGTGCAGGGCGTAGACTGGTCGCGTGACGAGTTGCCCCAGCATCCAGGCCGTGGTGAGGCCGAAGAGGATGCCCACGACGCCGACCGTCATTTCCGAAAGCAGGGTCTCGCCGGGAGATCGCGCCACGATGCGGATCAACAACAGCGCGCAGATCGGACACACGCACGACGAAAACGCCCACAGCAGGCCGCGACCGGTGAGCGTCAACGAAATCGCCCCCGGGGTTTCGGCCGGGTGTGCGTCCTGGAACAAGAGCGGATAGATCCAGCGCTGCGACACGAGTTCGACGGCGAAGAAGCCGTGGGTCACGCCGATTGAACCGGCAATCACAAATGATACAGTCAGGTGGTAGGCGACCCGGGGATCGAGTGGTTCGCTCGGGCGCGTCAGTCCGTACAGGAACGCCGGGATGCACATCAGCCAGGTCACGCCCGCGATCACGACCAGACCCCACGGCAGATTGACGATCCGTCGGCGTGTGCGCATCAACAGTCCGGCGTCGATCGTCTCGCCACGACAGAGGCGACGATACGGGCCCACCAATCGCGACAGCAGCACGATCCAGAGTGTGACCGCCACGGGGTAGGCGATCGCGTTGTAGACGATAACGGTGTGGCGAAACGCGGCAAACTGCGCCTCGCTGAGCACCGGTTTGACGTGCGTGCCGTTGTACCAGATGTTGAACGCGCTACCGATGATCTGTGCCCCGAGCGGCGCCAGGCCCACCAGGACGAGCGCATGTCGGTGCCACCACCGCCAGCAACGCATCGGCGGACGGCCGGTCGTCGCATTCATCACATTGTTGAGTGGATCGACCATCGAAGCAGAGGCGTGGATTATCCGTTTTTCCGACCGACTAGCGTACCACGTGGACGGCGGTTCGTAACGCAGTGCGAATGTCTAATCCAGCACGTTGTTGGGCCGTCACCGTACCGCCCGGGTGCCGACGAGACGTGCATCTGTTAAGATGTGCCGGTTAGGGCCCAAGACATCAGCAGGGAAGTTGACCAGTCCTTCCGGCCAGCGAGGAGTCGCATAAAATCTCGCCCGGACATCCGGCTCGGGCGCAAAGCATCGTCCGCATTCGCCAGGCAACAGACAAGCAAGGTTATAGAACTGATGAGTCAGAACCCGGACCAGGAAGTTTCGCTCACGCCGTCAGCCGGCTGGCACTGCAGCCACATCTTCTACGGGTTCGACCGTCTGCGGCTTCGGCAGCACGTCGACGACATCGAAGCCGCCAAGCAATCGTTCATCGCGGCGCTGGACCCCGAGGGGCCGGACGCGCCAGCCCGCCTGCAGACGTCGCTGGTTTCGGGCCCCAAGGCCGACTTTGCGGTGATGATGCTTGATCCCGACCCGCTCCGGCTCGATGCAGTGCACCAGCGTCTGATGGCCGGTCCGCTGGGGCCCGCTCTCGACGTGGCCTACTCGTTCATTTCGCTCACGGAGGTGTCGGAGTACGTCCCCAGCGTCGAGCAGTTCGGGGCCCGGCTGGTCGCCGAAGGTGATGCCGAGGGGAGCCCAGCGTACGAAGCCAAAGTCAAGGCGTACGCCGGTCGGGAGGAAGCGATGCGGCGACAGCGACTCTACCCGGAGCTACCCGAGTGGCCGTCGACCTGCTTCTACCCGATGAACAAGAAACGCAAAGTCGGGGAAAACTGGTTCACACTCGATTATGCCGAGCGCTACCGACTGATGGCCGAGCATGGCCGCTCCGGGATGACGTTTGCCGGTCGGGTGACGCAGTTGATCACCGTCTCGGTCGGCCTGGACGACTGGGAATGGGGCGTGACGCTCTGGGCCCGCAATCCCGAGTTCCTCAAGGAAATCGTCTACAAGATGCGCTTCGACGAGGCCAGCGCCCGCTACGCCGAATTTGGGCCGTTCTACACGAGCTACGTCTGCCAGCCCGCCGCTGTCTTCAAGCATTGCCGCTTGGGTTAGCCATTCGGTGGCCCAGTCAAAGCGTTCGCGATACCGGCTCCGTCCGCCAATCCCCCCCTCACCCCCTCTGTGGATGGGGTTCTTCCCTGGAGCTGTAGCCACAACAAGTGAACGGATATGCGGGCGACGAACGTGTCAGCAAAATTATCTGGTTTTTCCGACATTTAGCTTGCAACGTTTTGCCGTATCCGCTAATTTGTGGACCATGTCACTGAGTGGATCCTGGGTGACCTGTATCGACGGCGCCGGAACGTCGTCTGCATCAGGTTGCCCGCGTGAGTGACAGCGGAGTTGAGCGCGACGGTGGCGATCCACCGGCATTTCGGAACAACCGGGCAGTACGGAGGAGGCAACGATGGGTGGGAGAGTTCTATTTGCGCCGAAGCTTTGTTTCTTGGTCGGCGCGTTGGTCGCACTGATTGTGTCGCCAGTTTCTGCTGCTTTCATGACCGTCGGTGCCGTCCAGATTGCGGACCCGCCACCGACGTCCGTGGTCCAAGGCGCGACCGAAAGCAACACGACGATGATCGTGTTTTCGGAGCTTGAAGACCTTGTGCTCCAGCAAGATCTGGCCGTTGACATCACCACCTCGGGAACCTTCGGTACCGAGGCCCAGCTCACGCCCGGTGTGATTCCCGCTGGCACCAAAGTGAGCAGCCGATTCATTCACTTCGACCCCGTTGGCACGCCGGTAGACCCTTATTCGGCGTTCGCGGCTGGCTCGGTCGTTTTCACCTCGGACCGTCCGATTCTGGGTGTGATGGTCCTCGGACCCGCTCTCTCGGCCAGCGACGCGATCGTCGGTTTGCCGGGAACCACCTACCCGACGGGCGACGGCTCGCGGGGGTTGGGCCTCGTCATGCAGGACATCATCAACATCACGGCTGACCAGCTATCGGTGACCCTGGCCGTCGCGGCCGGTGCCGGTGTTGACCAGGTCCGCGTGATCGTTGCCATCCCCGAACCGAGCACCATCGCCCTCTGCGGACTGGGACTCGTGGGTTTGGTCTTCCGCCGGCGCCGTCGCTGAGCACGTCGGTTCATTCCAAATCGGCGGGGCCGACCAACGATCGTGCCTGACGCCGAGCCAACT
>JAGQPT010000199.1 GCA_020426575.1 Planctomycetales bacterium | reverse complement strand
CCCGTGGTTGAACGGACACCGGCGATGTGTCCGTGCCACGCAAGTTCCGTAAGAAGATCCGCGACGCGTCAGCGGTCGGCGTACTTGATGCGGAAGGGGATCGAGGCCTGGGCGAACTTTTTCGCCAGCGTGTCTTCGACCGTCAGCACGAGGGTATAGGTTTCTTCGTACATCCGCTCGCTGGGCAGGTTGAACTTCAGGCCCATGTAGTAGTCGTGACGGCGTGACAGGCAACGGTCGGGATGCGGTTCGACGGCTTGTTCATGGACGCGCCGTCCCTGGGCGTCGCGGATTTCGTAGCTGCTCGAGAGTTGCGTTTCGTAGGCCGCGCCGTCGCTGTCGCTACGGAAGTTGGCCACCTCGGCGTAGAGCAGGACCTGTTCGCCGGGGGCGAATTCGTACGGTTCGTCGACGGCGTCGTAGTTGCCGAAGCTGCTCACGCTCGTGATGAAGGTGAGGTTCTTGACGACGAGGTCGGCACCGTCGGAGAGATGACTCTCGGCCTTGCGGAGATGGGTTAGCGCCAGGGCGCCGCGTTTGGCCGCGCCGGGTTGATCGTGGTCGTACATCAACAGCGACAGGCCGTAGGCCTCGCTGCGCCAGAACTCCTGCTCCCACTCGGGCGGCGCGGCGCGATCGTCGACCGGGTGGTAACCAGCCAGGGCGTCGTCGCGGCGATTGGCGACGAGGTACAACAGTCGCAGCGCTGCGGCGCGATCGACTTCGCTGGGCCGTCCGTCCGCCTCGACGTCGCGTTGCAGGGCCTCGATGCTGCGGTCGAGCAGCGCGCGCCAGTCGTCGGATTGATCGGCGGCAAGTGCGTCGTCGAGTCGCTGCGATGCGTCGGGGCCTTTGAAGGATGGTCCCGGTGCTTGCGACGTCGCGGCGCCGATGCGCGTCGGGTACGCGTTGTCGTCGACCGTGGCGTAACCGGCCAACTGCACGGCCGCGTCGACGTATTGCTGTCCCGTGGATTCGTAGCCGTCATCCGGCGATGCATAGGTGGCAAGCGGCATGGCGGTGGCAACCTCGCCGTAGCCGTTTTCGGCGAAGCGCACGGCCGGTTCCCCACCCCGCAGCGGATTCGGTTGTCCCGTGGCCGGGCCACCCGGGAGCGTCGCATGGGCCGCGAGTTGGGCCGCCGCGAGCTGCGCGGGACGCGGCAGATCGCGGCCTCGGGGGGCGTCGCTGACGATGGCGACGTCGTGGTTGCGGAGCACGCGGGCGTTTTCACTTTGCGGATCGCCCGCGGTATCGCTGGCGGCGGTTGCCTCGCGCAGTGGCGCTGGACCGTCGGGTGCGACGATCGAACCGGCACGCCGCGTATCGCTGAGCCGGTCGTTGGCGTGACGATACACCTTGAGAAACGCGACACGCGCGCTGGCGGGCAATGCCACGAGTTCACGTTTCAACTCGGCCAACTCGACCGGGTCGATCGGGCCGACCAGTTCGCTGATCTGTCGATCCATTTGCGCATCGACGGCCGGCGGTGCGCCGGTGGCGCCTGCTGCTTCGCGACCGTCGAAGCCGGCCGGCACGATCACGGTCGCCGCGCCGTCAGCGGCCAACGGCGCGGCCGGTGCGATGCGCGATGCCACGCGTGACGTGTCGGCTGCGGTCGCCGCAGCGACGGCCTCGGCCTGCGAAGCTGGTGTCGCCGGTGCTTCCATTAGCCCTAGCGCCGCCATCGCGTTGTCCGTCAGCGGCAGCAGGCCCGTGCCGTCAGGTCGCGCACAACCGACGATGCCCAACAGGCTCGCCGTTGAGAGCAATGCGCGCATGCCGCGACGTGAGGCGCGCAGGCAAGCGCGCGAGTCAGACGAGTTGCGAAGCGAACAGGTCGGCATGTGGGCGACGTGCCTGCGACGAGTGGTGCAACGAGGTTGTGAGTATGACGACGAGCGAATCGTCACCGGCGAATCCGGAGACGAAAAACGTGGTGGCCGCTGTCGGTGTGGCGATGGACGTGACGTGTGGTCGCGAAGTCGCCAAGGGGAGGTGACTGCCGCGATGCAGGGCAACGCTGGATCGCGCCGCGGATGAGTGGCCGGTATATAGAGGAAAACCGCGCTCGGCGGCAAGGCGGCTTTTGCCAGTCGGGGTGCCAGCACGCGGCCGACGGCATGGTTGTCTTTCTCCACAACCGGCAGCGTCGACGTGGTTTCTCCAGCTTTCGGCTTCGTTGTCCTGAGACGGGCTTGTCTGGACCGCCCAATTGCTTCCACGCGTGCTATCGGTTCAAGCGGTCAGGGCCGCTGGTCCGATTCAAAGATAGAGGGCCGGACTGCCTGCGCGCGGAGCGGGTGTCGGCCGATTGCTTGGTTCCGCCCACCCTCGTCTCCCGCGACGAGGAGGCGGAACGCATTGCTTGCCTCGGACCCAAAGGCACGACTTCTCATGTGGCGGCTGCTGTGCATCGTCGTCTGCACACAACTTGCGGTCGCGCTCTGCGCGGTGGCGGCAGCGCCCCCGCTCACCACGCGGCCCGCCGAGCCGGAGACGGTCTACACCAACAGCCGGCGGTTCGACATTCCCTTTCAGTTGCGGAAGACGACGCGGCCGGACGAAGCGCCAGTCGAAGTGCAATTGCACGCCTCGATCGACGGCGGCAATGCTTGGAACCAGTACGACGCCGTGGCACCACAGGCGGGTAAGTTCCGCTACCAGGCTGAACACGATGGGGCGTACTGGTTCAGCTTGCGGTCGCGCGACGTGGCCGGTCGGTTACACCCGCCGGGGTTACCCGCGGCGGAAATGATCGTGGTCGTCGACACCGTGCCGCCGGCGATCACGCTCAACGCCCGCAGCCAGCAAAAGAACGTCGCCCACGTGAGCTGGTCCATCGTCGAGCAGGCGATCGCCGCGGAGACGCTCCGACTCGAGTACCAGGCGGCCGATACATCGGTGTGGACGCCGGTAGTTCTTTCGATCGACCGCAGCCGGCCGCTGGCGGCGCTGGCAGGGGACCTCGACGTGCCGCTGCCGGAGACGACGACGGACATCCGCTTTCGGGCAACGGCGGTGGACCGCGCCGGCAACGAATCGACGGCCGAAGTGACGTTGCCGCCCACGGCGCCGGCGCTGAGCCCCGTTGTCCAAGGAGTCCCTTCGACGCAGGGCGGTGGGAGCCTCGCCGCGGACCGCTGGCGCGACCGCCTCACCGGTGGGCCGCGGGCACCGATCGAAGAGCGCGAACCGCTGAATCGCTGGACGCCGCCACCGCAACAGTCGGCCACGGCGCTGACGGCGAGGAAATTCCCGCGATACGACCCACCGCCAGTCGTTGACGACGGCGGACTG
>JAGQPT010000012.1 GCA_020426575.1 Planctomycetales bacterium | reverse complement strand
CTTGTCACTGCCCCCGTGGCCGCATTCAGCTTGTAGAGTTTGCCGTCGGTGCTCACCACGAACAAGGATGCCGTCGGCGCATGGTAGGCCGGCGTGGAGGCAATCGTGCCGATCGTGGCCTGGTTCCATAGCACGGAACCGTTGGCGTTATCGAGCGCAAAGACGCCGCGACTGCCGGCCGCCACGTAGACCCGACCGCCACCCGTCACCGGCTGACTGTTGCGCGGCAGTCCTGTCTTGCCAGCCGAAACAGTGCCGGTGGCCGTGGGGCCATTCCAAGACCATTTCCAGCGCCACGGCGTCGGGATTGCCAGCGGCTGGTAGCTCGTGCGCAGGGCATCGTGGCCGTGTTGTGACCACTCCGTCTCTGCATAATAGGGAATCTGCGTTGGTGTCGGCGTCGCTGTCGGTGCCGGCGTATTTGTCGCCGTGGCCGTTGCAGTCGGCGTCGGCTGGGACGTGTTCGTTGCCGTCGGCTCCGGCGTGTCAGTCGGCGTACCGGTCGCCGTCGCTGTTGGCTCGGACGTACTCGTCAGTGTCGGGGTCGCAGTTGCCGTTGGCTCAGGCGTACTCGTCGCCGTGGTCGTTGCAGTCGGCGTCGGCTGGGACGTGTTCGTTGCCGTCGGCTCCGGCGTGTCAGTCGGCGTAGCGGTCGCCGTCGCTGTTGGCTCGGGCGTGTTCGTTGCCGTGGCCGTCGCAGTCGCCGTCGGTTCCGGTGTGTCGGTCGGCGTCGAGGTTGCGGTCGGCGTCGGAGTCGCAGGCGGCACAGCAACGACCTCGACCGCCCGAACCTCCGGCGACAGCATTGGATTCCCCGTACTCAGTTGGAGCCGATACTGGAAGAAGCGCCCCGCCGGGCTGGGAATGGAGTCTGTCGCAGTCGCTTCCCACGCACTCCAGGTCTCCCCATCCAGTGACGAACGGGTCAGCATCACGACAGTTTCTGAGGACATTTCTGCGGCCAGCAGCGATGCCGATGACCACGTGACGATCTCGCCGGCATCGTAGACGCAGGAGGTATAGCTTCCGCTGGGTGCATATTGTCCGGCGCGTGCCCAGTCGACGCGCATCGGGCTGACTCCATATGTCGTGGGCGTCTGGTGATAGAGGAACGCCCACGTGTTCAGCGTTGCCTGGCCGGGGATCGTGGCTTGCAAGACATCGTCGACAAAGAAGCGGGATTCCTCAGCCGCCCATTCAATGCGGAAGAGATGGAATTGGGTCAGATCGAACGGCGCGATTTCTACATCCGTCAGCGGCTGTGTCTCGTCGCCATCGCGCCCGCGGGCGAATGTGGTATTGGTGTCGCGCGTTACGAATACGCGCAGCGCCGAGTCAGCCGGATAGGTCGTGTCGTAGGCTAGTGGCGGCAACTCGCGATAGAAGCCCAGATCCGGCCAACCGGCATTGGCGCCGTTGACGCGCAACTGCGCACGCGCTTCAAAGAAGCGAGGCTGAAGGGGTTGCATGTTTGCCTGCGACCGCAGATATGCCCCGTCCAGTTCAACCAGGCCGTTGGCCACAGCCGGCGGCACCGAATACCACGTATTGGCATCGCCGATCACCCACCGGCCAGTGTCGATGGTCAAGCCCGTGAAGTAATCCTCAACCGTGGCAGCCAGGCGGATTTCGCCGCCCAGCGCGTCGCTGATGCTCACATTGTCAAGCACCGCACAGGGTGCGGCAAAGTCGCCTGTGCTCGTCTGGCTGAACCCACCGGGCGCAACCGGGAGCGCTGCATGCGTTGCCGTGGCAGTCGGCGTCGAGGTAGCGGTCGGTTCAGGCGTATCCGTCGCCGTCGATGTTGCGGTGGCCGTCGGTTCCGGCGTATCCGTCGGCGTCGAGGTAGCAGTGGCCGTCGGTTCCGGCGTGTCGGTCGCCGTCGACGTTGCAGTGGCCGTAGGCTCCGGTGTGTCTGTCGCCGTCGCGGTCGCGGTGGCTGTCGGCTCCGGTGTGTCGGTCGGCGTCGACGTTGCGGTGGCGGTCGGTT
>JAGQPT010000198.1 GCA_020426575.1 Planctomycetales bacterium | reverse complement strand
GGAGTGGGCACGTCGGGAGAGCCGCTGGGAGGCCGAGACGCGGTTTCCGCGACGCCTCGTGCGATTGAGCCGAACCCCGCACGCGGGCCTGCTGGTTGGATTACAATGCGAAGGCGATCCGGTCCGTGTGAGCCGCCGGCTCGACCCGGCCGAATACGACGCGCCGCTCGTCGACGACGGCGAACTGATCGCGACGACGATCGACGAGTTGTGCCGGGAGATGCACGTCGAGTGACCGGCGAGGGCATGGCCATGGTCGCAGCGTTGGCAAGCAGTTTCGAACAGGTGAAGAACAGGCGATGAAAATTTTTGGAATTGGCCTCTCGAAGACGGGTACGACGAGCCTCGCCGTCGCACTGGAAACACTCGGCTTCAACGCGCGGCACGCGGTGTCGAGCCTCGACGAGATCGACGACGTGGACGCCGTGACCGACGAAATGGCGACGATCTATCAGCGGCTCGACGAAGAGTATCCCGGCTCGAAGTTCATCCTCACGGTGCGCGACGAGGCTTCGTGGCTTAGATCATGCCGGCATCACTTCCGTCAGCCGGTGCCGGCCGATCATCCGATCCACGACGTGCTGATGGCGCTGTATGGCACGACGGTGTTCGAGCGAGAGAAGTTTCTCGCTGGATACCGCCGACACAGCGAGGCAGTGCGCGAGTATTTCCGCGGGCGGCCGGACGACCTCCTGGTGCTCGACCTGGTCAGCGGCGGCGAAGGGTATCGCGAGCTGTGCGCGTTCCTGGAGTGTCCGATGCCCGACGCGGCGGAGTTTCCCAAGGAGAACGTGAGCCGATCGTGGCGGAGGATCTGGCGCAAGCTGCGACGGACGCTGGGGCTCGCGACGCCGTAGCGGCGCACCATTCCTGGAAGCACACGTGCCGACGTTACGGGGCACCTGGAGGTACAGCGGGATGATTGGCACAGAAAATTGGGCCACGCAGGTGCAAAAGATGTGGAAGCGAACGCGGAGGTTGGGTGGGAGGCTGCTGCTGGCGGGCGTATTGGCCTGTGCCACGATGCTCGCGGCCGCCGGAGCCACTGAGCCCGAGACGCATCAACCGGTGAAGTGCCCGGGCGAGTATGGCGGGCACCTGCAGGGGCTCGACGTCGACGGTCAGGGGTTCGTCTATTGGTCGATGACCGTGGCGATCGTGAAAACGAACGCCGATGGGGAGCTCGTCTGTCGCGTCGACGCGCCGTCGCATCAGGGGGACCTGACTTGTCGTGAAGGTTGGGTTTACGTGGCGGTGAACCTGGGGCTGTTCAACGACCCCGAGGAGCGGGCGGACTCGTGGGTGTACGTTTACGACGCGGCAGATTTGTCGTTGCTGGAGAAGCATCCGCTTGGCGACGTCGTGTATGGCGCCGGCGGAATTGCCCACGACGGCGAGCACTTTTTGGTCGTGGGTGGATTGCCCGATGACCGCCAGGTGAACCACGTTTACGAATACGACGAGGGTTTTCGCCTGCTGGCGCATCATGAGATCGCGAGCGGCCACACGCACCTGGGAATCCAGACGGCCACCTTTGCCGACGGACATTGGTGGTTCGGTTGCTACGGCCGACCGCCGCAGTTGCTCAAGGTGGACCGGGATTTCCAAATGGCGGGACGCTACACGTTCGATGCCAGTCTTGGGGTAGCGCCGCTGGGTGACGGTCGGTTCTTGCTGGGCCGGGGAAAGTGCACCGACGGCACGTGTCAGGGATGGGCCGTTGTCGGTCACAGCGATGCCGAATCCGGCCTGCGGCTGGACGACTGAACCGCGGATTGAATGGGCCCAAAACGATCGAGGCGCGGCCGATCTGAACCGGCTTGGCCGAGGGCCGCGTGCTAGCGACCTGGAACCAGACGGCGGCGGCGTCCGAGGGCGAGCGCGATCAGCGCAAAGGCAGTCAACAGCGACGCGCCTGGTTCAGGGATGGCGATGCCACCGGCGGCGAGCCGCTTCTGAACTTCGGTATAGGAGTACAAGTAGAGGTCGGCCGGCGCACCGGTGTAGTTGTCGGTCCAGATGATCAGGTCGCGCCCGTCGACGAACTGATCACCGTTGAAGTCGCCCGTGGCGACGGTGGCCGACGCGTTCTCGAAGTTCTCGGCCCAGACGAGGTAATCGAGCCCGTCGACCTCGCCGTCGAAGTTGGCGTCGCCGGGTGTGGCCTCGGCGAGGGTGGTTTGCCAGGCGAGGGCGTAATCCCACTGTTGGTCCGAAAGTACCTTGATCGCGTAGCGGCCACCGCTGAGTCCGCGCTCGAACAGGTGTTCGACGTTGTCGATGGACGACGTGCTCGAGTCGATCAGCTTGACGAGGTTAAAGTCGCTGGCTTCGTAGAGCTTGAGGTCGATGTTCGCCAGTTGCGGGTCGAACGTTGCCGAAGAGCCCTGGGTGTGGACATCGAACTCGCGATTCCAGGTGGCGATGACCGAAAGCGTGTCGATCGTGGCGTTGACCGGGACGTCGAAGAAGTAGGTCTTGGCCTGTCCGGCGCCGATCGTGTTGAAGTCCCAGCCGGTGGTGGCGACGTCCTGGCTGCGGCTGTTTTCAAACTCGCCGGCGTTGAGGATGCGGTAACTGTTGTCGACGTTGAGCTCCCCGGCGCCGTAGCGAGCGTCGAGTGGTTGCCCGGCGGTGTGGCTCCAGTCGTCGAAGGTGTCGAGAGTGCTGCCGTCGAGGTCGAACTCGTCCTTGGTGGCGCCGGCCAAGAGGGCGGCCTTGATGGTTTGGGCGCGGGCGGCGTTGCTGTTGCTGCCGGCAGTTTCGATCAACAGGCTCGCCGCCGCCGAGACCCAACTAGTCGCCGTGCTCGTGTTGCGGGCCGGTGCCACGATGTCGGGTTTTGAGCGTCCGGGAACATCGAGTGTCGTCGGGCCCAACGACGAATTACCGTTGCTGCGACCGACGGCGATCGAGTTGTAGGAATTGGCCATCGCCAGGGGGAAGACGGAATCGGAGCGATTGTTGACGCCGACGGCGGCAACGACGTTGTCGCGATCAAGCATGTAGTCGAAACGGCGCTGCACCTCGGTCGCCAGGATCGTGCTGGATCCACCCGAGGGGATGATCCAACTGTGATTCTGCACGCGCTGCGTTTCCACGCGGGGGAGTAGATTCGTGCCGGT
>JAGQPT010000197.1 GCA_020426575.1 Planctomycetales bacterium | reverse complement strand
GGGCAATGGTCGCGGCACGATGACGCCTGGGTCGTGGCTACCGCCGGCGTGCTTCCCAATGGTCATCACACTTCGGCCACCAGTTTCTGGGTTCCGGAAGGCGAGGACGTGTGTTGGTTCAAGCTGCATCGGGGCAGCGTCGACGACGCCGAGGCGGCAGCGTTGACGCTGAAGTTCGAACGAATCAAGAATTAACGTTAGTTTATAAGACGCCAGTGCACGGTGCCGAGTGCGGCGCCGGGCCGTGGACCAGTCGTCCCCCTGCGGAGTTGTCGCGATGTCCAGCAAGATGTGGTTTGCCGTCTTCGGTTGTGCGGTAGTGCTCGCTGACGCCACGTTGGTAGTGGCACAGCAGAGTGGTGGCGCGGCCCCGTCCGGCATCGCAGCGGCACCGACCAACACACCCCCAGCCGGCACCGAGCCTGCGGCGCCCGCCTTCACGTCCGAACAACAGGCGGCACGCGAAAAGGTGTTGACCAGCGACGAGTGGCGGCGGGTGGGCGATGAGTTCCATCAGTGGCTTTCGGTGCAAAGCGTCTACAGCGCGGAGCAGGTGGCCCAAATCAAGGCGCAGATGCAGCGCCAGGTGAACGGCATGACGGCCGAGCAACTCGAACAGTTTGTCACCGATCTGGACAGCAAGCTCAAAGTGTTGATGAGCCCCGAGATGGTGCAGACGCGCAGCTGGCTCGCGCAATACTTCACGCCGCAGTACCGCGAGAAGCTCGCCAAGCGATTCGGTGTGCAGGATCCGCTGAACATGACGGCCGCGCAATTGACCGAGGCGCTGGACCGCTTCGAGGACGAGCGGAGCTCGCGCAACACGGCGCAGGCGGACTTCAACCGCACGCGTCAGCAGGAGGTCGCTGCGCAATTGGCCCAACAGCGGGCCGACACGGCCGCCGCCGAGCAAGCCCGGGCATCGGCCTCGCGCAGCGCGAGTTCGCCATACGCTTCGCCCTACGCTCCGCAACGCGTCAAACAGCCGTACTATCTGCCGTACGAGCGACAGCCGAACTACTCGATCGGCCCTTGGGGCGGCGTCTGGATTTCCGGTTACTGAGCGCTGGCGTCGGAGGGCTGTATGTCGTGGGCTCAGCGGGCCGCCGGGTTGTCACCCGCTCATTTTTCCGTCGTCAGCCGGCAGTAACAGGAACGGTCGATGTCGACGTCGCAGCGCCGCGTCGCGGCGATGAACTGTGATCGCACGGCTGCCGACTCATCGGGTTTTCCTTGCCTGGCAAGCGATTCGGCCAGCCCGTGCAGCGCCCACGGATTGCGGGGGTGTCGTTCGAGGTCGGCGCGGAAAACGGCCTCACTCTCGGCGGGGCGTTGCTGCTCGAGCAAGAGTGCGCCAAGCGCGTGTCTGGCCGGCTGCATCCATCCCCAGGGTTCGTCGTAGTTCAGCGCATCGTCACGCTTCACTGCTTCGCGAAGTTGGGCGAAGGCTTTGTCAAACTCTCCTTCACGATAGGCGATCTCGGCCGTGATCATTGCCTCGGCGACGCCCAGGAGCGACCGCGATGAATTGTTGAACAGCATGCTCGTTTCAGGTACGGCCGACACTGCCTTGGCGAACGCCTGTCTCTCGGTGTGGGCCTCGTCGATGCGCCCGGTCGCGGCATAGGCCAGTGCCTGCGCGTAATGGCAGAAGGCGCGTGTTGCCGGTAGATAGTCGGGTGGTTCGGGTTCAGCGAGGATGTCGTTCCAACGACCGAAGCGTACCAATACGTGCAGCGGTGTGGCAATGAAGGCATCCAAGAGATCGCTTTGCGCCCGCAGCATCGGTTCAGGGATCTGCTCGACCAATTCGCGGGCGGCGGTCAGGGCCGTTTCACTCTGGCCGTCAAACATGGCGCCATAGACGAGGAAGTGATAGTTGTGGATCCGATAGAGCGTGTAAAAGTTGTTGGCGCCAGCGCGGCGGAGAAATTCGGCGTCGGCGGCGATCGCTTTGCGGTTTGTGTCGATGACCTTTTCATAATCGCCAATGAGAACATAGATGTGGGACGGCATGTGCACGAGGTGGCCGGCGCCCGGCATCGAATCGCCCAGGTGTTGTGCGGCCGACAGTGCACGCTGGGGATTGGGCGATGCCTCGCTGGCGTGGATGTACAGGTGGCAGATCAGGGGATGAGCCGGCCAGCGGTCGAGTCCCGATTCCAGAACCGCTATGATCTCGGGTGTTTCGGGTGCAGGTTCGCCGGTAGGAGTCCACTGTTGCCACGGTCTCAGGTTCATTAGCGATTCGGCGAACAGTGCCGTGACCAGGGGATCGTTGCTGAACCGGGTGTGCACGCCGCGCATTGCGTCGGCATACGCTTGGTTCAACGCAGCACGGTCATCGGGTACCGGCACCGCGTAGCGGACGGCGAGCGCTTCGATCAGGGCCGCTTCGACGTCGCTGACACTGGTGCCGCAGAGCTTGGCGAGGCGGATAGCCAACTCGGCCTGCGCCATCTGATCGACGGCGATCTCCATGTTGTTGATATGTGGTCCCCAAGCGTACGCCATGCCCCAGAGCGCCATGGGCATTCCGGGGTCGGCCTGTAGTGCGCGTTCGAAACAACGCACGGCTTCTTCGTGGTTGAAGGCGTGGCACATGGCCAACCCGCGATCGAACCAAAGTTGAGCGTTCCGCGAGTCGGTTGTCACATGGTAGTGGTAGTTGCCGAGGTCGTAGTACGGCTCGGCCGAAAGTTCGGACCCGGGCGGCTTCGCGCCGACGCCGCACGTGACGATGATGGAACTTGCCAGCGCCATGGACACCGTGAACGATCTTCGAACGGGGAGGTTCATTTTGCATTCGACTCGCTGACTGAAGACCGGCGTTGGGAAGGAGACGGCATGATGCCGAGGCAACAAGTGCACATCGTACCCAGCCAATACGGAATGTCGAGAAAAACTCGGCAAAACGAAAAGGCCTTTAGAACGCGATGCACACGTTGGGTGCCGAGATCACCGCGGCTTCGGCGTGCAGCGTTTTCGCCAAATAGTGGTGTACTGGTCAACGACCTTTGCAGCGGCGGGATATAGTCACATCACCGCGGCGCGATGCGATTTCGATTTCCTGACGCACTTGCCAGCGCCGGGTTCGGATAGGATGATGTGTGACGGCAAAGCAACGCTGCGCCGGTGAGAGGACGGCGTAGGTGGGCAGACGCGGCGATTTGATCCGACCCGCTTGCCAATCCGAGATTCACTCCCTGAGGCACATGACATGCACCGTTTTCAGCTCCGGCTCCCTACGCCCTTTGGTTGGCGATTTGTCACAACTTTGGTGCTGGGCGTGGTCGTGTTGGGGGCGTGGCACCCGGCACATGGCGTGGATGCTGAACGGCGGCTACGAGTAGGCACTTTCGACGTCGATGCCACGCCGCCGCTTGGAAGCCAGTTGGCCTATAACCTTGCCGAGAGAGTCGACGACCCGCTGTCGGCGCGGGGAATTGTGCTCGTCGGTAGCGGCGAACCGATCGTGCTTTGTGCGGTCGACTGGATCGGCATCGGCAACGGTGGCCACGACGAGTGGCGCGAGCGACTTGCCAAGGCGGCGGGCACGTCGCCGCAGCGCGTTGCCGTGCACGTTTTGCACCAGCACGACGCTCCTGATTGCGACTTCTCGGCCGAACAGTTGCTGGCCGCCCACGGGCTGGCGGGAACGATGTTCAACGTTGCATTCGCCCGCCAAACGATCGACCGGGTTGCCACGGCGGTTGCCGAAGCGGTGCAAACGGCGCGGCCGGTCACGCACCTCGGCGTGGGGACGGCCAAGGTGGAGAAGGTTGCCTCGAACCGGCGGATTCTCGGTCCCGACGGTAAGGTGGCAATTGTTCGCTACAGCAGCTCGCGCGACCCGGCGGCGATCGCGGCACCCGAGGGGGTGATCGATCCGGTGCTCAAGCTAGTGAATTTTTGGGACGGGGAGACGCCGATCGCCTCGGTCACGTACTACGCCACGCATCCGCAAAGCTACTATCGCACCGGAGGCATCAGCGCCGACTTCGTCGGCCTGGCGCGGGGGATTCGCGACAAGGAGTTGCCGGGGCCGCTGCACGTGCACTTCAACGGCGCAAGTGGGAACGTGGCGGCGGGTAAGTACAACGACGGCTCGCCGGCGATGCGGCCAATTCTCGCTGAGCGTTTGGCCGAGGGTATGCGCCGGGCCTGGGAAGCCGTCGAGCGCACGCCGCTCTCGGTCGATGACGTTGCCTGGGAAGTCGTGCCCACCGCATTGCCGCCGCGCGACACGCTCGTGGCAAGCGAACTCGAAGCCACGCTGGCCGACGAAGCCGGCGACGACGGGGAACGCGATCGGGCCGCCCGCGATCTGGCCTTTCTGCGGCGTTGCCAGAGCGGCCACCGTTTCGACGTCACCTGTCTGACGTTGGGGGACGTGAAGATCCTGCACCTGCCCGGTGAACTATTTGTCGAATACCAATTGGCCGCACAGAGAATGCGCCCCGAGGCGACCGTCTGCATGGCGGCATACGGCGACTATGGCCCCGGTTACATCGGCACGGAGATTGCGTATTCGCAGGGGGGGTATGAAACGAGCTACGTATCGCGCACCGCGCCTGAGGTCGAGGCCGCGCTGACCGAAGCGATCGCGAAGCTGCTCGATTAGCCCGTTCGGTCGAATGGCCGTTCAGAGGTTGCCGCGGCCGGACCAGACTCCCGTTGTTAGTTCCCGCTTTCCGGTGGGGCGTCGGCTGGTGCCGGTGTGTGATTCTGGGCGTTGCCCTGTCTTGAACGTGCGCCCCGGTCGATCAACTGCTGGGCGACATAGTCTACCCAATCGATCATGCGTTGGTCGTCGAGGTCGTCGCGATACGGCAGCAAGTCGTTGAATTCGTTGATGGCGTCGTCCGGCTGGCCAGTTTGATAGAGGGCGATGAAACGGCCCGCCCGGCCGAAGGCGCGCGACTCGGGGTACGCCGGCGGCGCTTCTGCGACCAGTCGGTCGCTGAGTTGCAACGCTCGATTGTTCTCGCCGCGCTCCAGCGCAAAGACGATTAATTCCTGCAAAGCGTACAGATACTGATAGGTGTTCGGATCCGGGTAAGCTTCGACGAGCCACGACAGCCAGTACTCGGCGTCGTCAGGCGTCGTTGCCATCATGCCCCGATTGAACAGTACGTCGCGGTCGACCAGTTGCCCCGTGTCGCCGGCGTCGTCGAGCACGAAGTTGTTTTGGGTGAGCCGGGCGACGGCACCCCCTCCGACCAATGCAGCGAGCACGGCCGTTACGAACAGCAGGGTAGCACGACTTCGCGATGGCGCCTTGGCCTCGCGCTGCATCACGGCTGCGAGTTCACGTGTTGCGGCCAAGGACGTGCTCGTCGTACGACTGGCGGCTTCGACGCGCTGCAACGGGCGACCGTCGGACCAGCCGTTGGGCGTGCGCGCGCTGTTGGCGGCGACGTCATTCAGTGCATCGAGGGCGGCGACGACGTCGGAGGCCGATTGGTAGCGCTCATCGGGATTCTTGGCCAGCATGCGGTGGACAATCTGGCAAAGCTGCGCTGGCAGATCGGGTCGAGCGCCGGACAATGCGGGTGGCTGCTTGTTGAGGTGCTGCACGGCCACGGCCAGCGACGTCTCGCCCGTGAAGGGCGGTTGGCCGGCGAGCATGTGGTAGCAGGTGACGCCGAACGAGTAGATGTCGCTGCGGGCATCAAGGCGGCGCCCCTCGACCTGCTCAGGGCTCATGTAGAGCGGTGTGCCCATTGTCACGCCGACCTGAGTGAGGTCGACGTTCTTGCCCTCGCTGGTGCGACGCGCCAGGCCGAAGTCGGCCACCTTCACCTCACCGTCGCGGGTGAGCATCACGTTGTCGGGTTTGATATCGCGGTGCACGATGCCGGCTTCACCGGCTTTTGCCAGAGCCGCCGCTGCTTGACGCATGATCTGCAAGGCGCGGTCGACCGAGGGAGGCCCCTGTCGGCGCAGGTACTGTCCCAGGTTAGCTCCGGCGACGTACTCCTGGGAGATATAGTGTACGTCGCCGATCTGACCGACTTCGTACACCTGGACAATATTCGCATGCACGAGTGCCGCGGCGGCCTGAGCTTCCAGGCGGAGGCGGCGGATATACGTCTCGTCGTGCGCCAGGTCTTCGCGCAGCACCTTGAAGGCGACGTTGCGCTCCAGCGACATCTGCTCGGCCAGGTAGACCTCGGCCATCGCTCCTTGACCGAGTCGGCGCAGCAGCCGGTAGTCGCCCAATTCGCGTCCCGAGAGGTCACGACTCGGCGCGCCCGAACTTGCCGACAACTGCGACGACGACTGAGAAGATGGCGAAGGGAAATCGGCCATGAAGCGGTCAAGTTCAGAGGACAACGAGTGGACGACGAGGCCCGGCTCCGGCCGTGATCGTCGGGTGGCTTTTCGTATCCATATCTTACTCCGAGATGCATTTGCCGGCCACGTGGGCACGGCATGGTGCGCCACTGACGGCTGGTCGCGACCGAGCGTCCGGCGGCGCGACTGTTTTTTCGATTTGCCCAGGCCATGAGTTGGAGGGCGTACGCGGCTGTACGACCGCCGTAGCATTCGCCCGCTTGCGGACGTCGGCGGGCGGTTTCATAATCGCCTGCTGAGCAAACGACTCCCCCGCAAGCACCGAGGAATACCATGCCCCCGATCGTTCATCGTCGTGACTTCGTGAAAATGAGTGCCGCCGTGACGGCCGGTGCACTGGGGGGCTCGGCCGCGTCGCTGGTCGCGGCGGACGGGGATGCCAGCCCGTCGCCGCAGCTCAAGAAGGCCGTCAAGTACGACATGGTGCGCGGCGACGCCTCGATGACAGAGAAGTTCCAGTTGCTCAAAGAGCTCGGCTTCGACGGCGTGGAAATGTCGAGTCCCAACGGGTTCGAAATCGATGAGGTGATCGCGGCGCGCGACGAGTCGGGCCTGCCGATTCACGGTCTCGTCGATTCGGTGCATTGGCGGGACACGCTCTCACATCCTGACCCGGAAATCCGCAAGCGCGGAGTCGAGGGTTTGGAAACGGCGCTACGTGATGCCAAGGCCTATGGCGCGACGAGTGTGTTGCTGGTGCCGGCCGTCGTCAATAAAGACGTCTCGTACGACGAGGCCTACACGCGGTCGCAGGACGAGATTCGCAAGGTGTTGCCGCTCGCGCAGGAGCTGGGCGTGCAGATCCTGCTGGAAAACGTCTGGAATCAGTTCCTGCTGAGTCCTCTGGAGGAGGCCCGCTATATCGACGAACTCGAGAGCCCGATGGTGGGCGCGTACTTCGACGTGGGGAACGTCGTCAACTATGGTTGGCCTGAACAGTGGATTCGGATCCTGGGGCCGCGGATCGTCAAGCTCGACATCAAGGAGTTCAGTCGCAAGCGTCGCGACGACGAGGGGCTGTCCAAAGGCTTCGGTGTGAAGATCGGCGAGGGGGACTGCGACTGGCCCGCGGTGATGGCGGCGCTGCGCGACGTCAACTATCAGGGCTGGGCGACCGCCGAGGTACCCGGGGGCGACCGCGAACGCCTGGCGGACATCGCCGCCCGCATGGATCGTGTCTTTGCGACCTGACGGCGGAACGTTTCGGCGGCACAGACAATCCGATTGTGACATTTCGTCGTGAATCGTTTACTCTGGAGTTGACGGTGTGGGCGTCGCACCGGGGAAGTCGGTGACCGCTGGGTAAACCTGTTGTCTCGAGGTGGCCCCGTCCCTGGGGGCCGTCATGGTAGGGTTGTCAACTCGCGAGGTGAGATGATGAAGTCAGTCCGAGTTGCGTTGGCGGCGACGTTGCTTTTGGCATTTATCGGGCTACCGCTGAAGGCTGCGGAAACAGCGCCGAGTGACGTT
>JAGQPT010000196.1 GCA_020426575.1 Planctomycetales bacterium | reverse complement strand
TTCTAGTTGCTTGATCCCGTCACCGCGCCGCAGCGCGTCGAGCGATGCCGTCGACGAGTCAGCCACGGCGACCACCTCGACTCCTTCGACGTCGAGCCAAGCCGGCAGGTGTTGTTCGCGGGCGATGGCGCCGGCGCCGATGATGGCGACCTTGAGACTCAAAGTGCAGTACTCCGTTGGCTGGCGGACGTGGCGTGTGATGAATGGACAGTGACGAGGCGGGACGGTGTTGCGGCGCTTCCGCATCCGGCAAGCGGCAGCGAAACCTCAGTCGCCGAGCCCGAGGTTGCGCCGCAACAGCGGCTCAAGCGATTGGCCGTCGTGCTGCTCGGCGATCGTTCGCCAGGCATCGGCGGCAGCGCTAAGCGCCTCGGCCGGCGTTTGTGTTCCGTCGATTGCCATCTGAACGGCCGAACCGAGTGCCACAAGGTACTCGCGACGCTGGGGCAATCGCACGGCGAAACAGAACGGGCTGGTGGTGAGCCGCTGTTCGAGGTGGGCGCCATAGTCGGCCGGCAACTCGACGGCAACCGGACCTCCGGCCCACGGTTCCGGTTCGAGCGTCTGCGACACGCGAGACAGCGTACACCAGGGGCTCGTGATCGCCAACGTGGTCACCTGGCCGGGTCCACACAACGTCGTTACAAGTTGTGCGGCAGCGGCCGGGTGGGGCGTGTCGCCGGCAATCGACACCAGGCGGCCCGACACGCCGAGCACCGTCACGCTGGTGTCTTCGTCATCGCGGCGGTCCTGCCACGCCGACGACGGATGGTGGTACACGACGGTCGAGCCCGGCAGCGGTGCCACGCCGAGGTCAAGCGGCCCCGAGTTGCCCTTCAAATCGTCAACGGGCGAATCATCAACTGGCAAATCGTCATCCGGCGAATGGTCGTGCGCCGAAGCGTGGGCTGCCGCCGCGGCGACGGACCGCAGCGCCTCGGCCGAGGTCGGCCAGGTGATGGCCATCGCCACGTTGCCCTCGAACAGGGCCGCGAACGCCTGCGGTGGGGTCAGGGCCGCGGTGCTGCCCCGCGTCCTGGCCACGGTGGTGAGTTCTTCCAGCGCGCGCACGACCGGAGGCGTGTCGATGAGTGGCTCGCCCGAGGCGATGTCAAAAAACGTTGAATACTGATCGCGGTGCTTGGCGTAGCCGGCGGCTCGGGCTAGCAGGGTCACGCCGGCCCACTGGTCGGCCGTTGGTTCCAGCGACCCAACGGCGGTGTCGGGCCGCAACGACTCGGGCCAGTGCTTTCGATCGGCAAAGTAGGCCGAAAGTTCGTCAAACTCGGCCCAGGTGGACGGCGGCTGCCTCCCCGCCTGTTCAAAAAGATCGCGGCGATACAGACACACTAGTAGCGGCGAACCCAGCGGCGCCGCATAGGTAGTCGGCCCCCAGCGGGTTTCGCGCAGCTGCAGCATCTCGAAGACGTCGGCCCATTTCACCTGCGGATCGACGACGACCGATTCATCAAGCGGCATGAGCCAGCCCCGCTCCACCAGTTCCGGCAACATTGCATCGGGATAAACGACGACGTCGGCATTGAGCGCCGAGCGGTCGAGCAACTCGGCCGAAGTGGCCTCGGTGACCAGATAGCCACCGTCGGTGCGGGCCTGCCATTCGCCCTGCGACTGGCGGATTGCCTCGGCGAGGTCGGCGTCATCGACGATCAGCACGCGCAGCTCGACGCCGGCAAACGGCCGCACTTCGGCGACGTCGTCGAGAGTGGCCCGGTCAGCTTCACGGCAACCGGCCAGGAGGGTCAGGCAGAACAACCCCACGAGCATCCCATGTCGCCAACTTGATGGCGGGGTATTCGGCATGGGGACGTCCGCATGGCATCGTGCGTACATAGTCCAGCGTCTTTGTGCTAAATGG
>JAGQPT010000195.1 GCA_020426575.1 Planctomycetales bacterium | reverse complement strand
TATTCAATGGCCCACATGTCGTACGGGCCGATGGTTGTCGAGAAGAAGTTTCCTTGTGGCTGTCCTTCGGGGCGGATGTTGGCCGGTGCATAGTCCATCACCGAGCCGGTGAGCGCCTTGGCCTCGGCGCCCTCTTTGCTGTTCAATTGGTCAAGCGTGTAAATCGTGCTCGATTTGAAGTTGTGCCGCAGTCCCAGCGTGTGACCGACTTCATGCATGGTGACCTCTTTGAGTCCCTGCATGATCATCTGTTCGGTCAGCTTGCCCGCCTGGGGAGCGTCGAAGTGCCCCAACAGGCTGGTGGCACCGAAGGCCAGTTCGCGCGACATGCCGTGGTTGAATTCGCAGCGGCACATGTGGGCCCGATGTCCCAGATGCGGCACGCCGCGCAGCGACTCTTGGTAGCCCGTGATGTCCAGCGGTCCGCCGGTCAGGGCGGCCACGCTCTCGGGCGTGAACGTTTCGTACTCGTCTTTCCAGTATTCGATGAAGTCGGCGTCGAAAATGATGTCGGCGTCGAGAATCTGGCCGGTCAGCGGATTCACGCGGCTCGGCCCCATTGCGAAACCGGCTCCCGCGGTGATCCAGCGGAACGTGTTGTAGCGAACGTCTTCGGGCGACCATTTGTCGGCCTCGGTCTGCTGGATCACGCGCACCGCGTCGATCCAGCCCGCCTTCTCAAACGCGCGATTCCACTCCTTGATGCCGTCGGTGATGGGCTTGCGATACTTGTGCGGAACGGTCTTTTCCAGGTAGAAGATGATCGGCTTCTCGGGCGGCGACATCTCGGCATCGGGGACTTCCTTCTTGCCCAGGTCCCAGCGGTTGATGTAGCGGACAAACCGATCGTCTGCTCCGTTCTTGGAGAAATCCTTGATCGCGGTGACAAAATAACCGACCCGATCGTCGGCTAACCGCGGTTGATACGACGTCTTGGGCAACTTGCTGATCGAGTAGTGGATACCGATCGAGAGCCCCCGGGCATCGGGTACCGTATCGAACGTTGACGACGAACTCGACTGGTAGGTGGCGGCGACCGAGATCTCCACGTTCGTGGGATAGACCTTCGGATCTTTGAAGCTCGACTTGGGGGACGAGAACGAGTAGCCACGCAGCACCTGTGAGATCTGCGGCAGGTCACTCTTGAAAATCGGCGTCAGTTCGACGATCGGCGAACCCGACGGACTCTTGGTCGCTATCGGCAGGCTGAACAGCACACTGTCCGTGTAGGCCAGATCGACCGCCTCGGCCTCGGGGGTGTTGGCGTTGGCCTTGAAGCGGACGTTGCGGCGGATCAACTGGATGCGATCGCCGACCTGGCGGAATTGGTACAGGCCGTCGTCCTCGAATCCCCAACTCATTCCCGCCACCAACGGCGATTGGCCGATCCCCTGCGAAATCGAGATCAGCATCAAGAGGTCCTGATTCATGATGCCGTGCGAGATTTCGGCAAACAGCCGATCGTCCTTCATGTAGAGCTTCATCAGCCCACCGCCGTCCTCGTCCCGAAACTCCTTGCGGTCCTTCTCGGGGAGCAACTTGTCAAACGGCGGATATTTGCTGTCCGAGTCGCTCGACGGGGAAGAGGCCGATTCGCCGGAATCTTCGTCGTCGGCCCAGGCCACAGATTGGCACGTGGCCAGTAGAATGACGACCAGACAGGTGAAATACGTTGTGAGAAGGCGAATTCGGGACATTGCTGGCCCACTTTCAGCTAGGAGGGTGTGGGGAGGATGGCAAACGCGGAGGGAAAAAAATGGCTTGGGGCTGGCCGGCCGAGTCACATCGGCGACCTCGTGACCGAGGCCCCCGCGGTCGTGGCGATCGCGGCTCTGGGGATCGACGCTCAGTGTACCGCAGCGCAGACTGCGAGACCGTAAAATATACCCCATTTTTTCACGATGAGCACGGTGTGCCGTAGACAGCATAATCAACGGCAACGGCGGCAACGGGTGCAGCCGACACAAACCGCTCATCCCCAACTACGACGCCAAGACGCGGCCGGTTCGATCCGCCGCACGACGGCCCCATCACCCCCAGAGCAAAGTTCAAGAGCGAGGATGAACCATTGAACCGCGACATCGCCGAAGTACTGAGCCGCTACCGCGATGACTGGCCATCTCCTGCGGTCGAAGCCCTGGGCGCGGCCGGGGGCTTCAGCGGTGCCGAGTTTTGGCGGCTGGCGAGCCGAACGGGCCCACTCTGCCTGCGACGTTGGCCCGCCGAGCACCCGACGCCCGAGCGGCTCGAATGGATCCACCGCGTGTTGTGGCACGCCCATGTCGCTGGAGTTGCCTTCCTGCCGGTACCGATGGTGACCCGCGACGGGGCCAGCTTCGTCCGCCACGGCGGGCGTCTCTGGGAACTCACGGCCTGGCTGCCGGGTCGCGCCGCCGAACGACCCATTGCCCCTGGTCGTATCGCTGCTGCCTTCATGGCTGTGGCGCGGCTGCACCTCTCCTGTGCGGACTTCGCACCGCCGGTCACCATGCGGACCGGCTCACCAGGACTTGAGGAACGGCACGAGCGGCTGTTGCGACTGATCGACGGCGACATCCACCGGCTTCGGCTGCACTGTCGGCCGATGCTGGGCGGACCGTGGGAACCGCTCCGCCCGATGGCCATCGGCGTGCTCGAAAGTTTCGACTTGCTAGCGGGCGACGTGGATCGCACGCTCTGCAAGGCCCGCGAACTGGACGTTCGCATCCAGCCATGTGTTCGCGACTTGCGCCGCGAGCACGTCCTCTTTAGCGGCGAGAACGTCACCGGACTGATCGACTTCGGCAGCATGCGGCAGGAAACGGTGGCGGCCGACGTAGCCCGGCTGCTCATTGAGGTCTGTGGCAACGATGCTTCGCTGCGCGAGCTGGCGCGGACGAGTTACGAATCGCTTCGCCCGTTGGACGCGAACGAGCGAGCGTTGCTGGCAGCCTTTGAAACCAGCGGCACACTGCTCGGAGCGATCAATTGGCTCACCTGGCTGTTCGTCGACGGCCGCCATTTCGCCAACCACGACGCGGTTTGCCGGCGTTTCAGCGAGATGGCGCGACGCCTGGCAGGATTGGCCGAGCCGTTCGACGAGCCAGACGAAGCGATTTGACGCACCGGTCGAACATGCAACCAGGCTCCGTCCAAACCGTCCAGCAGTGGAATCTGCGGTGCACGGACGGGCATTTGGCCGGGGCAAGAACTCCGCGCCGAAAACTGTGATCTCACCCACAGTCCGCCGACGGTTCCATGGCCGATAATCATCGTGCCCGTCCGGATTGGGGCGGCCTATCAATGGGCGTTTTGCCGCGTCTGCTGGCGTTGACCCTCGTTTAGAGGCCAAACTAAAATGTCCGTTCACAGATAACCCGTCTTGTTGCAAGAACTTATCTCGCCCCGCCAAGGTGCCTTTGATGTTCATTGCCCGCTTTGCGTCGGCCGCTTTGATGACGGTTGCCGCCCTAGTCGTTGCCGCCGCTGTCCAAGCGCAACCTCCCGCGCCCGACGGCGCCGCGCCACCGTCGCCGTTCCCGTCTTTGTCGCTGCCGCCGCTCGGCAGTGCCGACAAGGGAGCATCGCAGGACGACGGCGTCGAATCGGTCAGCGCCTATTTCACGACCTCCGCGACAGGGGAGCCGGCGCAACTGTTCGTGACCGTCGAGATGGGCAATGGCTGGCACACGTATTCAGTCACCCAACCGTCGGGTGGTCCGATCCGCACACGCATCGACGTCACCAATAACGATGCGGTGCAAGTCACCGGGCCGTTTCATCCCGACGTCGATGCCGAGATGACCCGCGAGGCCGTCTTCAAAGATCTGCCCGTCGAGACGCACCACGGCACGGTCACCTGGAGCGCGCCGATCGAATTTGCCGCGAGTACGGACCCGGCCAACGTGCAGATTACGGGCACGGTGATGCTGCAGGCATGCACCGACACGGCTTGCCTGCCGCCGAAGAAGTTCGACTTCACGGCGTCGTGGCAGCCGGGTGGCGGCGCGCCGGTCGACGCCTCGCCGCCGATACCCGCCAGCGCGCCGGCCAAGCCGACCGAATCGGCGGCCGCCAGGCCTGCAACGGCGACGGGCGAATTCCGACCGGCCGATGCCCACGTGGCAATTCGTGGCCGAGTCGAGGCGAACGACGAAGCCGGCACGTACCGCCTTGTGATCAGTGCCGAGCCGACTGAGGGCTACCACGTATACGAACTCGTCGAGCGCGAAACGGGCACGGGCATCAACAAGCCCACGCTGCTCGTGCTCACCGAGACGTCGGGACTGGAGGCCGGCCGCCCGGTCGCTGACAAGCCGATCATGGAAAAGCCGTCGCTGCTGGCCGACGCCGACCCCGCGCGGCTGTACGAGGGAGCCGTAGACTGGGCCATCGCCCTATCGGCGCCGAGTGCCGCTGAATCTGGGTCTCACCAAGTCGCCGGCGTGCTGGGCTACCAGGTGTGCTCCGACACGGCGTGCGACCGACCGCAGGCGATTCGGTTTGACGCGGACGTGCCCGGCACGCTGGCGCCGGGCGCATCGGTTCCCGTGACGTTTTCTCCGGCGTCGTACAACGAAGCCGCCGCGGCGGCCGACGCGCACCCCTGGCCGGCGGCGACGTTCGACCCCAGCCAGATCGCCGTGCACGCGGCCGGGCAGTCAGAGCTCTCGTTGGGCACGGTGTTGTTCTACGGCTTCGTCGGCGGAATCATCCTCAACCTGATGCCGTGCGTGCTGCCGGTCGTGGGGCTGAAGATCATGTCGTTCGTGGCCCAGGCCGGTGAAAGCCGGACGCGGGTGCTGACGCTGAACATTTGGTTCTCGCTGGGGCTGCTCTGCGTTTTCATGTTGTTGGCGGCACTGGCGGTGTTTGCCCAGATGGGCTGGGGCGCGCTGTTTGCCAGCGACGCGTTCACCATCGTGATGGCCGCCGTGGTTTTTGCCATGGGACTGAGTCTGCTCGGCGTCTGGGAGATTCCCATTCCCGGATTCGTCGGCGGCACGACGGCCCACGGTCTCGAATCGCGCGAAGGCGCCGCCGGCGCCTTTTCCAAGGGCGTGATCACCACGATCCTGGCCACACCCTGCAGCGGGCCCTACATGGGGACCGCACTTACCTGGGCGTTGCGACAACCCAGCCAGCACGTGTTTGCGGTCTTCCTGGCCATCGGGCTCGGCATGGCCAGCCCGTACCTGGTGATCGGTGCTTTCCCGCGACTGATCCATTTTCTTCCCAAGCCCGGCGAGTGGATGAACACGTTCAAGAGCGTGATGGGCTTCGTCCTGCTGGGGACCGTCGTCTATTTGCTCTACCTGACGGGTGAACAATTGGTCATTCCGGCGGTAGCGCTGCTGTTGGGCGTCGGCGCGGCGTGCTGGTGGATCGGTCAAACCCCGCTCACGGCCGAGCGCTCCAAGGTGGCGACGGCTTGGATTTCAGGGGCGGCCATCGTCGCGGCGGTGGGCCTGTTCGCCTTCGGCTGGTTAACCAGCGTGACGGGACGACATTTTGGTCGCAGCGTCGACCGAGCGATTGCCCAGCGGATGAGCACACTCGAAGGCGAAGCACCGACGGTCGCTTCACGGCACGAAGGTGAGCTCCCCTGGCAACCCTACACCCGATCCCGCCTCGAGCAGGAGTTGGGCGCCGGTCGAACCGTGCTGGTCGACTTCACGGCCGACTGGTGTTTGACCTGTAAAACGCTCGAAGTAACGGTGCTCAACACCGAGGCGGTTCTCGACACGGTTGACCGCAATGGGGTCGTGACACTGGTGGCGGATTGGACGAACCTCGACCCTGGCGTGACCGAAATGCTCAACCTGCTCGGCGCCAACCAAGTGCCGGTGCTCGCCATTTTTCCGGCAGGCCGTCCCAACGAACCGATCGTGCTGGTCGACGGCTACACACAGAATCAGCTGCTGACAAAACTCAACGAGGCGGGGCCTTCAAAAGATCTGGCCGTTTCCTCTGATCGCGAAAACCGCGAAACCCCTCGAACCGCGTCACGCTAGGCGATCGGCGCCGTGTGAAGTATCTCGCAGGCCGTTCACGCCCAGGCGACGCCGCGTTTGCCCTCGGCGATGTGGCCGATCGTCCAGCAGCGCTCGCCGCAATCTTCCAATTGCTGCTTCACGCTGTCGGCATAGTAAGAGCTGACGACCAGCACGAGGCCGATCCCCATGTTGAAGACGCGGCGCATCTCGTCGTCGGCCACGTCACCCAGTTCGGCAAGCCAACCGAATACGGGCGGTTCGGCCCAACTGTCGCGTTCGATGACGGCCCGCGCACCCTCGGGCAACACCCGTTCGAGGTTTTCAAACAAGCCGCCGCCGGTGATGTGGGCGATACCATGCAGGACTTGCTTGACCGTGTAGTTGTTCTGCACTTTACGGACGGCGCGGGCGTAGATGCGCGTGGGGCGCAACAGTTCTTCGCCGACGGTCGTACCCAGCGCGTCGACGTGGTCGTCCACGCCGAGCCCGGCCAGTTCGAACACGATCTTGCGGACGAGGCTATAGCCATTCGAATGCAAACCGCTCGAAGCAACGCCGATGATCGTGTCGCCCGCACCGATGGCCTTGCCGTCGATGAGTCGGCGTCGCTCGACGACGCCGACACAAAAACCGGCCAGGTCATACTCGCCGGCTGAGTAGAGGTCGGGCATGATGGCGGTCTCGCCGCCAACCAGGGCCGCGTCGCTCTCGACGCACCCCGCGCTGATTCCCTCGACGATCTGCTCCAAGAGCCCTGGGTCGTCGGCGGCCATGGCCACATAGTCCAAGAAGAACAGCGGTTCGGCGCCGCAGCAGATGGCGTCGTTGACGCACATGGCGACCAGGTCGATGCCCACCGTGGCGTGCCGGCCCGCCATTTGGGCGACCTTCAGCTTGGTTCCCACGCCGTCGGTGCAGGAGACCAGCACCGGATCGACGTACCGGCGGGCGAACAGCTCGCCGGGGAAGTCGAGCTTGAACAGCCCCGCGAACCCCCCCTCGCACGGCATGACCCGCGGACAGTGGGTCCGCTTCAGCAG
>JAGQPT010000194.1 GCA_020426575.1 Planctomycetales bacterium | reverse complement strand
TGTGTCGCGTCTACCAACGGGTCACACGGAGTCGTTCGCCCAACGCCTCGTTGTGCTCGGCGGCTGGGGGAAAAGATCCCAGAAAAGGTACCGCCGCGCTCGGGCGGTCACAAGAGCGTGCCCGACTGGGGATCAACGCTGATACCTTCGGTCAACTTGCAGAGCCGTTCGAGCACCTTGAGTAGCGCGCTGGGATCGAACAGGTCCATCCCCTCCTCGTCGCCGTCCTCTTCGACGATCTGCTGAAAATGCATCACGTCGAACCGCGCGTCGAACGTAGCGGCATTGTCGATCTTCTCACGCTCCTCGGGCGTCACGCCGTCGGCCACTAACTCTTCGAGCAGGCTGTTGCTTTCGTCGATCACGTCGGCCCCTGAGATGTAACTGATGTCGAGCGCCGAGAAATCGTCGGGCGCAAGCACGGTCATCGACACTAACTTGCCGTCCTCGTCGGCCACGTGATCCTGCACTTCGTAGCGTCCCAGCTTGTCGAGTTCCAGCAACACCTTCGCTAACTCGGGACGGTGCGTGGAGCGAAACATTACGAAGAAGGTTTCCCGCCACTTGAAGTTATCTTGATCGAAGAGCGACATCGGCTTGCTTTCTCAGTGAAGATGGGCGGGGGGCGATCGTGGTGCTCGGCTCACATCTCGTCGGGCGGCTCGGGGCCGCTCATCCATTCGTCCAGCGCTTCGATCGCCAGGTCGCGCTCGGCCCGCGTGGCCCAGACGCATTCCCCCTGTTCGAGGCGGATTTCGTATTCGCCCTCGTGCATGCAATCTTCTTCACCGCAAAAATGCGGCGTATCGGAAATCCAGATCACGCGATACAGGGGAACGTGCTTGTCGTCGACTAGGCAATAATTCGGAGACTTTGCGGCCATGAGACGTTTGTGATCTGAATTCGGGGTCCCGTCGGCTGGCGCTATGCCGAGAATCTAACGCGCCGGTGTGAATGTTTCGTGTATCCTAGCCGAAATCGCCGTGCGGCGTCTAATCCGTGCCACGGCGCCGCCCGCGGCAACGTGAAATCGGTTACCGACGGCCCAACTCCTGCGAGCGACGAGTGGCCGCTTCGACGGCGGCGATCATCGCGGCCCGCACCGAGCGATCTTCCAGGGCCTGCAAGCCGGCGATGGTCGTACCGCCGGGGCTGGTCACCTCGTCTTTGAGTGCCGCGGGATGTCGCCCGGTTGTGAGCACCATGTCGGCCGCCCCGCGCACGGTGCGCGCGGCCAACCCGATGGCCACGTCGCGCGGTAGACCGGCGCGCACGCCCCCGTCGGCCAGTGCGTCGATCAACACATACACAAACGCGGGCCCCGAACCTGACAGACCCGTGACAGCGTCCAGTAGCGATTCGCTCACTTCATAGGCCGCGCCACAGGCTTCAAGCATTCGCTTGACCAGCGCTCCGTCGGTCGCGTCGGCACCGGGTCCCAGGCAATAGCCGCTGGCCCCCTGCCCGATCAGGCACGGCGTGTTGGGCATCACGCGGACGTAACGCGGCGCGCCGCCAGCCAGTTCGACGAGTGTCTCGAGCGTCACACCGGCGGCGATCGAAACGATCAGGTGGCGGG
>JAGQPT010000193.1 GCA_020426575.1 Planctomycetales bacterium | reverse complement strand
TCCGACTTAACCGGCGCCGGTTTGTTTGCATCACCGCGAGGCAGCAGCTTCCGCTCGGCGATGCCCCAGAGGCTCGACGTGATGAAATAGACGCACAGGCCGCTCGGCACGCGAAAGAACATGAAACCGATGAAAACCATCATGTACTTCATGATCTTCTGCTGCATTTGCGCCTGTTCGTCTGCCGCCGGAGGCATGAACATCTTCTGTTGCACGATGAACAGAGCGACCGTGACGAGCGGCAACACGTTCAAGTACGGCCCGAGAAAACTGACCACGAAGCTGGGCATGAACGAGTCCCAACGCATCAGCATGTCCGGCGCGGCCAAGTTCGGCGCCCAGGGAAAACCTTGCCAAAGCAGCGGGGCCTGCCGCAACTCGACATCCACGGCCAGCGCCCGGTACAAGCCCATGAAAATCGGCAGCTGCACAATCAGCACCAGGCAGCCACCCAGGGGGTTGTAGTTGTGTTTGCGGAACAGTTCCTGTTGCGCCCGCGTCCGCTTCTCGACGTCGTTCTTGTACTTTTCCTGCAGCTTCTTCAGTTCCGGCTGCAACTCCTGCATCTTTTGAGCCGAGCGCACCTGCTGGCGGCTCAGCGGGAACATGCAAAGTCGCACCAGCACGGTGAGCAGAATAATCGCCACGGTGTAATTGGGGATCACCCAATAAAACGCATGAAGAATGGCGAGCAGAACGTTCGACACCCAGCCAAAGGTGCCGTAGTAGGCTAATTCGCTCAGGCCGTACGCGGCAAGCGTCTCGGGCTGTTTCGGCCCGGCGAACAGCTTAAAAGACTGCTTGACGCTCGCGCCCGGTGCCAGCTGGATCGGTTCCGATTCGAGCGAGAAGGAGACGTTCGTCCGCTTGGCCATCTTCTTGTCAGCCGGTACGGGCCCGACCTTGGCCGGAGCGATCGCCGCAAACCACGGCTCCTGCGGATTCTCCTTCTGCGGAATCAGCACGACGGCGAAATACTGCGTGTCGACGCCGATGTAACCCAGCGTGCCTTCACCCTGGGCGTCCGAACGGCGCTGGAATTCATCGTCGCGGATGCTGCTGTTGCTGATCAGCTCATGCTTCACGCGGCGGCCGTTGCGAAAGCCGGTGACCACGTCGCGCAAACCAGCCGCGTCGCGCCAATTCGGGCTGATCTTCATCGCGTACCACTCCCCCTCGGCCGGCAAACCGTTGGGCCCGTCAAGCCGATAGGCGAACTCCTGCTCCGCATCCGAGGTGTTATGGAATTCGACGTCGAACGTGAGATCATATGGCGGGCCGACGTTGTTACCAGCCACTTCGCCGAGACGATAGCGCTTGACGACGTCGAGCCCCAGCTCTGGCAACGGATGACGGAACTCAACCGTCCGCGGGTCCGGCTGACTCATCTCCCAGGTGCCGTAGCGAAGCCGGTTATCCGCGCGGGCGATCACCTCAGCGTCCGCCCCACCGGCCGCTTGCGACAATCCCAAGAGCAGCGATTCGGGCGCGCCTTCCTCGGGCTGGACCAGTGCCAGTGGTCGATGTGCGAGCACCGCTTCGATTGCCACCGGCGCACCGTCGCGCTGGACCGACAGTGCCACCTTGGTGTCGGGGCGACGCTCGGCGATTGCGGCGTCAAATGCATCGGCGTCGGCGATCTCGGTGCCGTCGACCGCCGTCACGAGGTCGCCTGGTTTCATCCCAGCGGCAGCGGCGGGAGTGCCGTCCCCCACCACGTTCACCAACGCCCCCTTACGGTCCTCGGGTGTGGTCGCCGCGAGCAGGCCGAGGTAACCCGCCTGGAGGTCGAGATCACGATATCGGTGGCCGGCCAGTTCAATCGTGCGAATCGCCGCTCCGCGGTTGTCCAGCACAACGAGCATTCGCTCGCCGGTCGTCTCGTCGAGCGAACCGATCGACGCCCACGCGCGAGCCGGCTGGTCCACGTCGTCGATCGCCGGTGAGGGTTCTTCTGCGGCGGGCGCTGCCTCGTCTCCGGCGTCGTCGGCAGCCGCGTTCGCGCCGACCGCTGGTGCGTCGCCTGGCGCGGCCGAGTCTTCTGGCGCGGCGGCATCAACTGACGCTGCTGCGTCGGCGGGCTTTGCGTCGGCGGCGACGTTTTCGCCGTCCTCGGCGCCAGCTTCCGCAACGGCCTGCTGTTCGCCCTGTGGAGGGGCTTCACGCAGGGCCAACAATTGCATATAGCCCAGCATCACGGCCGACGAGAGAAACACAAAGGCAATGAGGCGTTTATCCATGGGCCGTCCGCCCGGTCTCCGCTCGAACTGTCATTGGTCTGGTCCGCTGCCGCCACGCAACACCGCGGTGCGCAACGGCCGTTTTGTACTTCGGGATCCCCCGAACGATCTTGGTCACGCACTGGCCCGGGCGGGCCGAGACCGCAGCGAGCATCCACGCGCGTGTCGACATCACCGCCGCAACAAGTGACCGGCGCCTACATTCTCCCGGCAGAGCGGATTCTTGCAATGGCAGGACCCGCGCCGTGAAGCAGAAAACCGCCCCATCTGGGCCAACGCACCGGCTGGGTCAACATGTCGGCCCGCTCAACGCCCCTCGCGCAGCCGGTCGCCGAGGAAATTGTCCAATTCCGGCGTCCCGTGGATCTTCTCGATCGTCTTTTCGAAGGGGTATTCCACGCGTCGGAACGAGACCGTGTCGCCGTCCAGCACCACGTAGCAGGAACGCGGGTCGCCGTCTCGGGGCTGGCCGACCGAGCCGACGTTGATCATCACCTTCTCGTCGCCGAGTTGATACTGGTAATTGATCTCGTCGGGACTGAAAAACTGCAGACTCTGCGTGAACACTCCCGGCACGTGGGTATGGCCCTGAAAACAGGTGTGCTCGATCAACGAGAAGATCTTTTCCATCTTCCGCTGATTGTAGATGTCCTCAGGGAAGACGTACTCGCTGAGCGGATTGCGAGCCGAGCCGTGCACAAAAAGCGCGCCGTTCTCGCGGCGATTCCGCGGCAGCTCGCCGAGAAATCCCCAGCGCTTGGCGACCTTGTCGGGATCGTCGCGGGGCGACTCCAACTGATCGCGCGTCCAGAAGATCGCCCGCTCGGCCCCACTGTTGAATCCTTCAGGATCGAACAGCGCCCCCTGATCGTGGTTGCCCAGGATGCAGACGTCGCACTCCATCACCAGGTCGACGCATTCACAGGGGTTGGGCCCGTAGCCCACCACGTCGCCCAGGCAATAGATCTCCTCGATGCCCTGCTCGCGGATGTCCGCCAACACCGCTTCGAGGCCTTCCATGTTACTGTGGATGTCGCTGATCAGCGCACGCTTCACGACGTCGTTCTCGTGCCAAGACCTGGCTGTTGGTACAAATTGGCAGCGAATCGGGGCATCCCGAATCGCGGTCGCCGCCCCGCACCGCTGAGGCACTTTCGCAGGCGCACCGGCAAACTCCGTCCGGAATCACCGAACAGGGAAGTCTAAGTCGGGCCACGGGTTCGGTCAAGTCGCTGAAGCTCGGCCGTTGGCATGCGCGTCGGGCCGCAACTACCCTCACAACGACGAAAACTCCGCTCCGCGGCGAAATCTCTTGTGGCGATCACCTCGATACCGAGCCGACAGACGCACCGCACGCTGGTCGTCGCGGCAACATCGAGTACATTCAATCCAACCCCTGGCATCAGCATAACACGTCGCCGTCCCGGCAGAAACTGTGCGACCGGCCACGGCTGACCTCCGCGGTTCGCCGGGATGGCAGCGGAAACCGCATCTCTCCACTTGGTATCAACGTGCCCGCCGACGCCAAAACACTCGCCCTGGAAACGTCGACCCGCCGATCCGGCCTCGCCCTGCTCGTCGGCACCCGCACGCTGGCGGCACACACCCTGTCGGCCGACGCGGATTCGGCCCGCCTGCTCATGCCGCTGCTGGCCGAGTTGCTGGACCGGGTGGGCTGGCGGCCCGGTGACCTCGAACTCATCGGGGTTTCGGTGGGCCCCGGCTCGTTCACGGGCCTGCGAATCGGCATCACGACCGCCAAAACACTCGCCTATGCCACCGGCGCTCAGGTCGTGGCGGTCGATACGCTCCGCGCCATAGCGGCGCAATCCCCCCCGGAACACGACGCGGTGCGGGTGGCGAGCGACGCCGGACGCGGCGAGGCCTACACCGCCACCTTCCACCGCCAGGCCGACGGCTTACTCAAACGCGTCGACGAGCCGACGATCATCAACCGAGAATCCTGGCTCGGCACGCTGGACCGGTCGGTGGCACAAACCGGCTCGGCCCTGGCCCGCTGGCTGCGGGAAATCCAAGACGATGTCGTGCTTGCCGAAGCCACACTCACCGACGAAGGCTGCTGGACGCCCACGGCCGAGACGGTCGGTCGGCTTGCCATTGCCCGCCACGCCATCGGCGAGACCGACGACCTCTGGGAACTCGCCCCCCGCTACATCCGACGCAGCGCCGCCGAAGACGTCTGGGAAGCCAAGCACGGCGGCAAGAGTTGAATGCGCCGCATCGGGAGAGACGGACAGGTGACACGCCAACGTACGACGGCTTACGACAGTTCGCCGAGCACCTCGCCGGCGGCGGCGATCGTTGCGTCGATGTCGGCTTCGCTGTGAGCCAGCGAGACGAACAACGCCTCGAACTGGCTGCACGGCAGGTAGACGCCGCGGTCGAGCATGCCGCGAAAGAACGCCGCGAACCGGTCGGTGTCACACGCGGCGGCCGAATCCCAGTCGGTCACCGCGCCCTCGTGGAAGAACAGCGTCAACATGCTGCCGACTCGCTGCACACGCGCCGGCACGTTGTGGCGCTCGGCCTGCTCAACCAGTCCGTCGGCAAGCCGGGCCGCCAGCGATTCGAGCCGTTTGTAGACCTGCTCGTCACCGCGAAGTTGTTCGAGCGTGGCGATCCCCGCCGCGACCGCCAACGGGTTGCCGCTCAGCGTGCCGGCCTGAAACACCTTGCCCGCCGGCAGGACGTGGTCCATGATCTCGGTGCGACCGCCGTAGGCACCCACCGGCAGACCGCCGCCGATGATCTTCCCCAGCGTGGTCAGGTCGGGCGTCACACCGAAGCGGTGCTGTGCGCCCCCCAGTGCCACGCGGAACCCGCTCATCACTTCGTCAAAAATCAACAGCGCCGAGTGCTGCCGGGTGATATCGCGCAGCGCCGCGAGAAACTCGCCGCTGGCCGGTACACAGCCCATGTTGCCGGCGACCGGTTCGACGATCACGGCCGCAATCTCGTCGCCGTGCGTCGACATGGCGTCAGTCAGGCAGGCAACGTCGTTGTAGGCGAGCACGATCGTGTCGCGCGTCGTGCCGGCGGTCACACCGGGCGAATTCGGCACACCGAGCGTCGCCGCCGAACTCCCCGCCGCTACCAACAAGCTGTCGACGTGCCCGTGGTAATCACCGGCAAACTTGACGATGCGGTCACGTCCCGTGTACCCCCGCGCCAGCCGGATCGCGCTCATCGTTGCCTCGGTGCCCGAATTGACCAGGCGAACCTTCTCGACCGACGGCACAATGTCGACGATCAGTTCGGCCAGTTCACTCTCGGCCTCGGTCGGCGCACCGTAGCTGGTGCCGCGGGCCAGGGCAGCTTCGAGCGCGGCGATCACCGCCGGATGTCGATGCCCCAGGATCATCGGCCCCCACGAGCCGATGTAGTCGACGTAGCGATTGCCGTCCACGTCGAACAGATACGCACCGTCGGCCCGTTCGATGAACACGGGTCGGCCCCCCACGGCGCCAAACGCCCGCGCCGGGCTGTTCACGCCGCCTGGTATCAGCCCGCAGGCGCGTGAAAACGCGGCGTCGCTCTTGACCCGTTGCATCGCTGCTGTGCTCCCTCGACAAATTCAGGCCTGTTACAAAAAACGCTCTGTCGGCGCGTCACGACACCGCGGACGTCGCGCTCGAGAAATCTACGCAAGCCGCGTCACGCGTTCAACCAACGGGCCACGTCCTTGGCCCAATAGGTGAGAATGATCGAAGCGCCGGCGCGGGTGATCGCCGTGAGCGATTCCAGCACGACCTGCCGCTCGTCGATCCAACCTCGCTCGGCCGCCGCCTTGATCATCGCATACTCGCCCGAAACGTTGTAGGCGGCCAGCGGTACACCGGGAAACGCCTGCCGGACACGCGAGATCACGTCGAGGTAAGCCAGCGCCGGTTTGACCATCACGATGTCGGCCCCTTCGGCAACGTCGAGTTCGACTTCGCGCAGCGCCTGCCCCACGTCCGCGGCCGGATCCATCTGATACGTGCGGCGGTCGCCGAACTGGGGCGTGCTCTCGGCCGCGTCGCGAAACGGGCCGTAGTACGCACTGGCGTATTTGGCCGCGTAGCTCATGATCGGCAGGTGCGTGAATCCCTCGGAGTCGAGTGCCGCGCGGATCGCGCCGACCATGCCGTCCATCATCCCGCTGGGGGCGACCATGTCGGCACCGGCGCGGGCGTGACTCACCGCTTGTCGACCCAGCAATGCGAGCGTGGCGTCGTTGTCGACGTCTTTCACGCCGTCGCGCTCGACGATCGGCCCGCAGTGCCCGTGATCGGTGTATTCACAAAAGCAGACGTCGGTGACGAGCAACATCTCGGCCGCGGCTTGCCGGGCCGTCCGCACGGCCTGCTGCACGACGCCGTCGTCGTCAAGCGAGTCACTGCCCACAGCGTCCTTGTGGGGCGGAATACCAAAAAAGATCAGCCCGCCGATCCCCAGCGCCGCGGCCTCACGGACTTCCTCGCCCACCAGGTCGACTCCAAGTTGAAAGTGACCCGGCATCGAGGGGATCGCCTCGCGCATGCCCGGCTCCGACCGCACGAAAAGCGGCAGGATCAATCGCGCCGGATCGAGCGTCACGTCGCGGACCATCCGCCGCACGCTCGGGTGATAGCGCAGTCGGCGCATCCGCCGCTGGGGAAAACCACCACCGGAAAAACCACCGCCAGCAAAACCCGAGTCTGGCTCCATGATCGAGTTCGGTCCTGTTTGACTTTTCTGAACGAATTGTTGCGAAACACCCACCGATCAAACGTACCACGTGTGTCGCCCGGCGGCGGCCGCACGGTCTGGAACAAGCATTTCAGGCGGGGCGTAATCGAGCATCACTCGGCCTGGGCGACCGTCGTGGGCTGGCGAACGTGCAGCGTGATCGGCGGCGAGGCCTCGCTGCCCGCCTCGATCGAAACGGCGTGAACGAGCCGCGTCGTCTCCGGCACCCAGTCCCGCGCGGCGAAGAAGATTTCCCGCTCGGTTTCGTTCTCACGAATCAACACGCCGTTGAGGCCGATGTTGTCGACAATCACGCCGTGCGGCAGATTGCGGACATCGAACCGCACGCGGCCGTCGTGGCCGTTCCGCTCGATGCGAATCTTGGCCGTGACGGTCTTGCCCGGCGCGATGGTGACTTCGGCCGGCTCGAGCCAGACGCGGAATGTCGGCGGGTCGGCAAGCGCGATCTTCTTCAGGCCGTCGACGGGCTTCACTACTTCAGAACCGCCGATCGTGGCCCGGGCCGTGATCTTGATGTTCTCCAGCGCTTCGGCCGTGGGGGGCTCGGCATCCGCAGCGGCGTAGATGACCGACTCAGCGTCGCGGTGCCCTGCCTCGATCACGACCGGCGACGCAACCGAAAGGCCGGCCGGCAAACCGCTCACCGACACCTCGATCGCTCCCTCGAAGTCGTCCCGGCGGTCGGCGGTGAACGTGAGCGTGCGGCCGCTGCCCCGCGGCACGGTCGGGTTGTCGCCACCCAGCGAAATGCTGAAGTCGGGCTCCGGCCTCCGCACGATCAGGCGGTAGGCGAAGCGGTCCCCCGTCAGGCCGCGCACGTCGCTGACACGGATCAGGTAGTCACCGTCTGCCGGCGCCGTGAACATCAACCGGCTGTCGCGGCCTCCCCGCCGCCAACCGTCATCGTCGTT
>JAGQPT010000192.1 GCA_020426575.1 Planctomycetales bacterium | reverse complement strand
GTGATCGGCGGCGTCGTGCTCTCCGCCACGTTGCTCTCGACGCTCACGTTGTCCGCCCACCGCCTGGAGGGGCCGGCGTTGACCGAACCCGCCGCGGTCGAGTTTTCTTCGTTGCCAAGCGACGACGCCCCGCCGGTGCCGGAGGTGGTCCCACCAGCTGGCCACCCGGCGGAAACGGAGGACAACGCCGTGCTGGACCGGGCCGACGTCTTCCCGCCGTTCGACATCACCGGTCAGGTGTCGGACGAAGGCGGGACTCCCGTTGCCGCGGCACAGGTGACGTTGCTCGATCTCACGCATGACCAGGTTGTCGCTGAGACGACGACCGATCGCGCCGGCCATTACACGTTTGCCAAGCCGAAACTGCGAGTCGGCATTGCACCTTTGGCCTCGCCCCATTTTGAGGAACTCGACATTGCCGTCGTCGCCAGTGCGGCCGGTCACGGGCTCGCCTGGGAGTCGGTACGTCGATTGCTGCTGAGGAGGCGAGGGGACGTGCGCTATCAGATCAGTAGTGAAGGAGCACTTGATTCATTCGTGTTTGCCGGTCGCGCCGTCGACGCCGAGGACGAACCACTGCGCTTGGAGGTCAATCCTAGGTTGACTGCTGCGCGCGTGCTAAGTGGTCGAGTTGTGGACGCACGGGGGCGGGCCGTCCCCTCGGCTCGGGTCACCTTGGCCTCGCTTGTCGGTTCCGAACCGCTTCCGGTGCCGGCCGAAGATTCCACAGTCACGGGTAATCTGCGCGTCGCCCATTCGGCGCTGGGAACGCGGATTGTTGCGGCGACGACGACAGACGAAAACGGCCGCTGGTCCTTGGCCGGTTTGCCGGACGACGCGCAAGTCAGCGTGGCCGTCTCCTTACCGCAGGGCGGCCGCGACGACCTGATTGGACGCGCGGAAAATGCGACCGGCGAAGTCACCGCGGCGTTGGACGGATCGCCTACCGAGGCAAATGAGATCATTCTCCCCGCTATGCGTCACGTCGACGTGTTGCTGCGCAATTCGCTCACGCAGCAGCCTCTCAGCGGCGTTGACCTGTCCATCAGCCAGTCATTGGAGCTGGGGCATCAGGTCCGCGTCACAGCGGTGACCGACGAGCGGGGAAGCGCGTCGCTTTGGCTACCCGTGGGAGATTGTCGCGCCCGGTTTTTCTATCGCGAAACGGACGATAAGTTTGCCGCGCTCACCGAGGTCGAGCAAACGTTTCCTGTCGCGCTCGGCGCCGACGCGCAGCAAATCGAGCTGGACGTGACCCCCCGTCCCTTGGTGAGGATCCGCGTGATCGACGACGCGACGGGGTTGCCGGTGCCAAATGTTCAAATCGATGCCCGCCGCATACTCGCGCAAGGAGCACGTGCCTCGAACGAGTTGCTGCCGTCCGGCTTCTCCGACCGGCGCGGTAGGATCACGAGCCTGATGCCTCCTGGCCGATGGCAGTTTTTCGTCGCGGATCAGCAACTTGCCCTTGAGCACGGTTACCGGGTGTTGGACCCGGCGACCGAGCCGGTCGATCTCGTGTCTGGAAATACGTACCGCTACGAGTTCCGTGTCGCCAAGACCAGTGGGTCGACGTTGCCGCAGATTCAAGATGACATTAAGTTTGCAAGCTTCTTGCATCAGACCGCCGTGGCGTCGCTACGCCGACACGGAGTCATGGTCACGACGCGATTGGGCGCGGCGCCAGAGAAAGACCCCTCCGGCGTGGTGGCGTATGCCGTGGTGACGCCGCACTGGAGCGGCGTTCCCCAGGAATTGGACGGTCTCTGGCAACTGGATGAGCTGGCCGCGCTCATTTTCGGTGGGCCAATGATGAATCCGGCTGGCAACGTGCGGACGGAGGTCGTCGTGCGCGACGAGATGCTACAGTCCATGCGCGGGCGGAAGTTGGAAACGCTGGTGGTAGAAAAAGCCGACGTTACGGGGGATGGCCTGGCGGCGCTGACGACCGTTCAGGGATTGAAACAATTGACGCTCGGTGCGGAGACGCTCGACGCGCAGGCGCTTTCCCAGATCGGCCGTATTCGCTCCCTGGAGATGCTAAATCTCAATGCGCCGCATATAGACACCAATGATCTCCGCCCCCTCGCGGATCTTGATCGACTAACGACTTTGGTGGTCAGGACGAATGCGTCGATCCGAGACACAACTTCCGATATCGGCAAGGGCTCTCTGGTGGACGCCACGGCTCACGCTGATGACGCATTCTTACAACGTGCTGCCAAACGTCCTCAGCTCAAGACTCTCAAAGTCACAGGGGCCGAGTCGTCCGATGCGGGCATTGCGCATCTAGCTCAATACAGTTGGAACACGCTGATGCTGGGCGGCCCCATGCCCGGCGTTACCGACAACTCGCTAGAGACGTTCGAGCGGATGAGCGAACTGAAAGAACTGACCTTGTTCGATATGACGTTCTCCGAGGCGGGACTCAAGCGGTTCCGCGAAACGAGGCCCGACGTGGCAATCCGGGTTATGAACAGAAACGCCGCCGCAGCGAACGCCGCCCAATAACCGGACCGCCAGTGAACCGACCCGTCGGGCCCGCATCGTTACGTTGAGCCCCTCAGCTCGACTCCTGCGCGGTGCGGTTCAATACGGCAGCCGCAGTGACTCGCAGAGAAACCGCACGAGGGGACGCGCGTCTTTGAACGCCGCCGCGACGTAGTCGACAAAGTCGCTCGAATGCAGTGCCGATTCGTCGTACGCCGCGATGCCGATGAAGTCCTTCCGCTTCAGATCCTCGATCAACGGATGTGCCGGATCGAAGTCTCGCGGTGGGCGCTTCAGCGCATCGCCGGCAAGTTCGTAGCGCTCGCGAAACGCCTTCGCACCGACGGCCCGGCGCCACTGTTGGGGGCGTTCGTCGACGCCGGCCCTGATCAAGGCCAATGCGTCGGCTGCCGGATGCCAACTCCCGGCACCGAGGAACAACTGTCCCGGTTCGATGTGTAGGTAGAACCCCGGTGCGTGCACGTCGCCGCCCATTTCGTGGCGAAACTGGATGCCGACGTTCGTCTTATACGGGCTTTTGTCCTTGGCAAACCGCGTGTCGCGATGGATCCGCATCAGCGAGCCGCCCACCTTCTTGGGCACGGCACGAAACATCGGCGCGAACTGGGCGAGC
>JAGQPT010000011.1 GCA_020426575.1 Planctomycetales bacterium | reverse complement strand
TCTTCTTCTTCGTCTTCATACTCTTCATCGTCGTCGTATTCTTCATCATCCTCTTCGTCTTCGTACTCATCGTCATCTTCATCATCATCTTCTTCTTCGTCCTCGTACTCGTCGTCATAGTCTTCATCGACGGCGACGAGTTCATCGGCCGGCGGCGCCAACGTGGCGACGAGTTCCGCCGGGTCATCAGACGGTACGAAGCGGGCGACGTTCACATCGGACTCCTTTTGATCAACTCCCAGATTCATTGCTTCCTCGGTGATTGTTTCTTCGGTGTCGTCGGCAATCGTCCCGCGACCGCGCAGCACTTCCGCGCGAGGCAACTCATCGAGGTGACGAAGACCAAACACTTGCAGAAACCGTTTTGTTGTGCCGTATAGAAATGGTCGGCCCAGTTCATCGCTCCGACCAACAATTCTCACCATGTCCCGCTCCATCAATTGCCTGAGCATCTCGCCGCATTGCACCCCGCGAATCGCCTCGACTTCGGCCCGTAAAGCAGGTTGTCGATACGCCACGACCGACAGGGTTTCCAACGCGGGGGCCGACAGCCGAGTTTCGTCGGGTCGCTGCTGCAACTGCCGCAGCCACCTGGCAAATTCCGGGCGCGTTAGCAACTGATATCCGCCCGCCACCTCTTCGACCCGATACGCGCTGCGGTCGGCCGTCAAAACATTGTTCAGTTGGCGAACTAATGTACGTGCTTCGGTGCCGTCTGCCAAGTTGGCTAATTGGGCCAGTTTCCGGCTCGTGAGCGGCTCTCGCGCCACCAGCAGGACGGCTTCAACGCGGGCCCGGCGGTGCTCATTTCCGTCGGCGTCGAATTCCAGGTTTTCCGGCGGAGCCGTGTCGGCCGCCGGCCAGGCGATCGTCACCAGCCGGGTCGACGTACTGAGCCCGCGCGATGCCGCGGCGAGGGGGTGGAGAAAACGCGACGTCGCGCCGCCGAGGACCCTCGGGGTCGAGAATCGTGCTCCTCGCATCGCACAGGTTTCCCCGATGGGAAGGCGTCGAAAAGTCCGCCGAGCCGGTTCATCCGTGGCGCTACCGCACACCTTACGGCCCAGGCGGCGATTCTGGCAACCCCTTTGGCGCCGTCGATGATGTTCGGCGCGCTGTCCGCCGCCAAACTCCCGTCGCCCCGGCGTTCCCTGCGGCGAGCTCGAGATAATTAACGCAGGCCGACCTGCTGCCACTGCCGCACGTTTTCGACGACCCGCTGGATGGCGCGATTGGCGTCGGCATCGGTCGCCTCGAAGTGGCGATTCACCTGTGGATTTCCACCGACGGCCATTTTGCACTGAAACCGGTACAGTCGACCGTCGTCACCCCAGCGCTCGAGCCGGTAATATGTCGCACCATTATCGCGGAGCACGCCCGTCAGTCGCTCGGCGAGCTGCGGGTCCAGCGGCGCGGCGGGACCCACACCAGTCGCCTCAGGAACCGCGTAGGCGGCGTCGCCGCCCGACGGCACGTCGATGGCCGCGCCATAACCGGCCGGCAGGGAACGGCCGGGAACGGCGGCGAAGCCTTGAACGGCAAGGGCATCGGCCGTCGTCATCGAGTGATCGCCGATCGGCATGGGTTCAGGCAACCCGGTCGGTAACGGCACCGGACCGGGCTGGGGCATCTGAGCCGCGAACTCCGGCGGTATCGACGGTGCGGGTTGGTCCGACTGGATCGTCATCGGCGCGAATTCGGTCCGTAGCGTCGCTTCGCCGGTTTCTTGGGTCGTGCTGGCCGCACCGTGGGCCTGCGAGACTTGAGCCGTTAGCGCAGCAAGGACTTCGCGGCCCCGCACGGCCAGACGGTCGGCCAGCTCCGGAAACGATCCCTTGATCACCGCTACGCCCGGCAGACCTACGAGGAAAACGAACATCACCAGGGCTCGCAGCAGCACGACCAGCGAACCAGGCTCGGCGGATTTCTCGCTCATCGTCGGTTGCTCCGATTCGTGCCAGCCGCGACCTGGCGCGTGGATGTGAGAAGAGGGCGAATGACGGGGGCCCTGTAGCCGGCTAACCGGCCGTCGTGAGCCGAGGGGATCGCGTCTGAAGCGGTCCCTTGGGGCCCTGGGCGGCGAGCATCATAGCCCCATGCGCCGGATCGGAGCAATGTCGGCTTGGGCAGCTAGCAGTTCGCCCCATCCGCGCGGCCAAACGTCCCGCGCGGCGTCGGAAGGCTCAGGCCTCTCGCGGGATCGCTAGGACCAGCGCGGCTGACCCGTCGACGACATCACGCTCTGCCAGAGTTCCCCCTCCAGGTCGACGCGGCGTGGCTGGCTCACCACCAGCGGGATCGGTGCGTGGATGAAGACGTTGTTCCAGTGACCGACCATCATGTCGGTCTTGCCGGCCATGGCCGCGTGCACGGCGCGTCGGCCCAACTGGCTGCAAAGCACGGCGTCGGCCGAGTTGGCACGCACACTGCGAATCACGTAGCTGGGATCGATGTATTTGAGGGACACGGCCATGCCGGCCGCGGCAAAATGGGCCTTGATGCGGTCGCGCACGAACAGGCCGACGTCGTGCAGCCGGACGTTCCCCGAGGCGTCGTGCTCGTGGGGCTCGCCGGCAAAGAGGTCTTGTCCGGCGCCTTCGGCAACCACGACGACGGCATGATCGCGCTCACGGAGGCGATGCTCCAGTGCCGCCAGCAGGCCGTTCTCGCCATCGAGCACAAGCGGCGTTTCCGGGATCACGACGAAATTGACGTCCTGGCTAGCAACCGCCGCGGCCGCGGCGATGTAACCGGCGCCCCGCCCCATCAGCTTCACCAGTCCGATACCGGCGGGCACACCGCGGGCTTCGGCGTGTGCGCAGTCGATCACCTCGCTGGCCACCTCCAGCGCGGTGGCGAAACCGAACGTTCGCGTGGCGTACATCAAATCGTTATCGATCGTCTTGGGAATGCCGATGACCGAAATCGCCAAGCCGCGCCGCCCCACTTCTTCGGCGATCGCATGGGCACCGCGTTGGGTGCCGTCGCCGCCGATGCAGAACAGGCAATTGATCCGCTCGGCGACGAGAAAATCGACGACCACGTCCGCCGGTTGTCCGCCGCGCGACGACCCCAGCACCGTGCCTCCCCGCGTGTGGATGTCCGAGACGAAGTCGGGCGTGAGCTGCACCGGCGGGTGGCCGACCGCTGGGTTGAGCCCCTGGTAGCCGAAGCGAATTCCCAGCACGTCGCGCACGCCGTAGTTATGGAACAACTCGAGGAAGATCGCGCGGACCACGTTGTTGAGGCCCGGGCAGAGTCCGCCGCAGGTGACGATGGCGGCCCGCACCTGAGCGGGGTCGAAAAAAAGCTGCTGGCGGGGACCCGCCTTTTCCAGCCACACGTCTTCCAGTGCGGCGTTCTCGACCGGCGTTTCAATCTGATAACGCACCCGGGCCGAATCGGGCACGAAGTTGCCGATGCCGTCGCCTGAGATCGGCGACAGCTTGAGCGGACTCGCCACGCGGCGATCGCCCAAGGTTGCTACGACCACGTCTTGGGGGTCAGGCACACCCGCGGCTCCCTGCATCGTCGTCTCCCTTGGTAACGGTGTCGCGGGCAAGCGTCCGCCGCTTGCCCGCAATGGCGGGCCGCACGCCGCGAGTATGGCGCCGCTGCGGAAACGGCGTCAACCCGCCTGGATCGCCACGCTTTGCTCCGCGACGGGCGGCACCGTGACTGGGGGCATTGCCCCTGCGGTCGTGGTACACTCGTAGCGGACAAATCGCGGACCGGGCCTGCCGTTTCCCCGCCCCCGTCGCACCAGCTCACGTTACTCCATCCGCCAGAGGACGATTCATGACCGCTTCGACCATCACCGCATCGACGCTAAACGGTTTCTTCATTTACCTGGGGCTTGCCGCCGTGCTGGCTGCTTTGAACGTGGATGGCGCCCGCGCCGGTGACAAGTCGTATGAGACGATGGGCGAACTGGTCCGTCTCGATCCTCGTTTCGACGAACTCGTTTCGCCCACGGCGAAGATCGAAAAGCTCGCCAGCGGCTTCGCCTGGAGCGAGGGGCCCGTCTGGATTGCTGACGGCGGCTACATGCTCTTTTCCGATATCCCCAACAACCGCGTGATGTGCTGGTGCCAGGCCGACGGCCTCAGCGAGTTCCTCAAGCCGGCTGGCTACACCGGTGAGAAAGGCCGCGGCGGCGAACCCGGCTCGAACGGCCTGCTCGTCGACAGCGAAGGACGGCTCGTGCTTTGCGAACACGGCGATCGTCGCATCGGCCGCATCAACAAAGACGGCGAGCACGTCACGCTGGCCGATCGCTACAACGGCAAACGATTCAACAGCCCCAACGACGGTGTGTTCCACTCGTCCGGCGCGCTTTACTTCACCGACCCGCCCTACGGGCTCGAAGGCGGCGTCGACGATCCGGCCAAGGAACTCACCTTCCAGGGCGTCTATCGGCTCGACCCCGACGGCACGGTCACGCTGCTCACCGACGAGATGAGCCGCCCGAACGGCATTGCCTTTTCGCCCGACGAGAAGACGCTCTACGTTGCCAACAGCGATGGCGAGCGCGCCGTCTGGATGGCGTTCGACGTCGAGGACGACGGCAGCATCGCCAACGGCCGCGTCTTCTACGACGCCACCGAGCAGATGGGCAAACTTCCCGGTGCTCCGGATGGTCTGAAGGTCGACGTCAACGGCAACCTTTTCGCCACGGGGCCCGGCGGCGTTTACGTGTTCACGCCGAAAGGCGAACTGCTGGGCCGCATCAGCACGGGCGAGCGGACCGCCAACTGCGGCTGGGGCGAGGACGGCACGGTCCTCTACATGACCGCCGACTCGCACTTCTGCCGCATCAAGACCAACACGAAGGGGAAAGGGTTTTGAACTTGGGCGATGCTACGCGACACTGCGGTGCGTTCCCATGCTGTGTCCCCGCCTATCGGCGCCGACGACGTCGCCGCAAAGAACGGCTGACGTCCCCCTGCCTCCGTCGTCATGCGCTAGGGCGACGGGGGCAACGACAGTGGCACGTGCATGGAATATGCCGACCGTGTCCGCCGGCGCGAGCAATTGTCCTCCTTTATTGGCACCCCGGGGTAAGTCATAGGCATGTGCGGCATCACCGGGGGAGTTTGGACCGAACGGGGACGGCCGCTCGAGCAGCGCGTGCTCGAGCGGATGACCGATGCGCTGGCGCATCGCGGGCCTGACGACCGCGGTTTTCATCGCCAGGACGTGTCACTTGAAGTCGTGGAAACCCAACGCGCCGGCGCGGCGCTCGGGCACCGCCGGCTCTCGATCATCGACCGCGCCGGCGGCGCGCAGCCGATGGCCAACGAAGACGAGTCGGTCTGGATCGTCTTCAACGGCGAGATCTACAACTACCGCACCCTGCGGCATCGCCTGGAAGGCTCCGGCCACCGCCTCTGCACGCACAGCGACACCGAGACGATCCTGCACCTCTACGAGGATCTCGGGCCGGGGTGCCTGGAACACCTCGAAGGCATGTTCGCCTTCGCCATTTGGGACGCGCGCCGCGGCCGGCTGTTCATGGCCCGCGACCGCTTGGGCGAAAAGCCGCTCTACTACACCGCCGGGCCCGACCGCCTGTTGTTCGGTAGCGCGTTGAAAAGTCTACTGGCCGTCGAGGACGTTCCCCGCGGGATCGATCCCCAGGCGATCGACGAGTACCTGACGTACCAGTACGTGCCGCACCCGCGCACGATTTTCGCCGGTATCAGTAAATTGCCGCCGGCGCACTACGCCCTCTGGCACCGCGGGCAGCTCGACGTGCGTCGGTACTGGCAGCCGCCCCGCGAGCAAACCGACTTCCGCCCCTACCGGCAACAGGTCGACGAGCTGCGCGGACTGATGACCGATGCCGTGCATTCACGGCTGGAGAGCGAGGTGCCGCTGGGCGCCTTTCTCTCCGGAGGCGTCGACTCGTCGATTGTCGTCGGCCTGATGAGCCAGGCGATCACGCAACCGGTGCAGACGTTTTCCATCGGCTTTCCGGTGCGGCAGTTCGACGAAACCGAACACGCCTGGACCGTGGCGCGACGGCTGGGAACCGAGCACCGGCAGTTCCGCGTCGACCCGAACGCCGTCGAGGTGCTGCCGAAGTTGATCTGGCACTACGACGAACCGTTTGCCGACAGCTCGGCGATCCCCACGTACTACGTGAGCCAGTTCGCGCGCCAGCACGTCACGGTGGCGCTGACCGGCGACGGTGGCGACGAGCTCTTCGCCGGCTATCCGCGCTATCGGGCCGTGCGGCTGGGCGCGATGTTCGACCGCCTGCCGGGGCCGTTGCGTGCCCTGGCGGGCGATTTCTGGCGGCACTTGCCGGCCAGTGCGCGGCAGAAGTCTTGGCGGCGGCGATTCAAGAAACTCGTGCTCGCGCTGCGGCAACACCCGGGACGGCGCTACCTGAACTGGATCGCGATTTTCGACGAACAGCGCCGCGGCGAGTTGTATAGCGACGAGTTCTTGGCCCGGCTTCCCGACAGCGACCCGTTTGCGTTTCTGGCGGCCGTGTTGGCCGAGACGCGTGGCCGGGACCCGGTGACGGCGGCGTCGCTGACCGACCTGGAGACCTACTTGCCGTGCGACCTGATGACGAAGGTCGACGTCGCCTCGATGGCGCATGGCCTGGAGTGTCGCCAACCGTTTCTCGATCACCGCCTCGTCGAGTTCGCCGCCGGCCTGCCCGTGCAGGCGAAGATGCCGCTGCTGCGGGGCAAGCGGATCCTCCGCAGGGCGTTTCACGACATGTTGCCGCGGAGCATTCGCCGCCGCGGCAAGATGGGATTCGGCGTGCCGCTGGACCACTGGTTCCGCAACGAACTCCGCGAACTGGTCAGCGACACGCTGCTGGACGCCCGCGCCCGGGATCGTGGCTATTTTCAACCCGACCAGGTCGAGCGTCTGGTGCGCGAGCATCAGACGGGCGCGTTCGACCACTCCTACCGGCTCTGGGCCCTGCTGGTGCTGGAACTCTGGCACCGCGAATGGGTCGACCGGGTGTGACTCGACGGCCCATGCAACCAGGCGGAGCCCCCTTGCCCCCCTCGAAAAATATATGTTGACACAACTATTGTTCAAACGATATAATACCCCAGGCAAGCACACGTTCGGGAGTCGGCCCACTGGGGCAACCAGGTATCGCAATGACAAAAACCCTCCAACAGCAGCTCAACAAGAGACACGGGTTTGCCGTCCCCGAGGAAGAGGTCTACCTGAACGTGCAGCGGACGCACGGCGTGCTGGCCGGGCCCCTCGCTCAGTTGTTCAAGCGGCACGACCTCAGTGCGCCGCTCTACAACATCCTCCGCATCCTCCGCGGCGTCGGCGCCCAGGGCTTGCCCTGCAGCCAGATCGGGCAGCGCATGGTGACCCGCGAGCCCGACGTCACCCGGCTCATCGATCGGCTGGAACGGGCCGGTTGGGTGGCACGCCGCCGCTCCGACGCCGACCGCCGTGTCGTCAACGTGGTGATCAGCCGTAGCGGCCTCAAGTTGGTCGACCGCCTGGACAAACCGGTCGCCGAGTTGCACCGCGAGGAACTCGGTCATCTGACCCGCGAGGAGATGCGCGAATTGAACCGGTTGCTGGTCAAGGCGCGCCAGGTCGCCGAGCAGCGGGCGCTCGCGACGCCAGAGCCGTAATGCCAGAGCTTTAGACAAGAAACGCGAAAGCTATCAAACGCTGACCATATATCTGTTGTAACAACTATCGTTTTGCGTGATGATTTCAGGGTGTCCAGATTCGGAGCCCCGCGGTGAAATGCAGGAGAACTTTCCCATGACGTCCACAACGCAGCAACCCGTCTTGAGTGTCTATCGCGTCGAGCAGCAGGGCACAGGCGCCTTCGACGGCGGCAAGATCACGGAAACAAAACCGATCGGCTTTCCCGGTGAGAAGTCGGCAGTGTCCCGCGTCGGACCGTTGTTCTACTGGGCTTGGGCAACCAGTCACGACGACGCCGTCATCGGCCTGCACCCCCACAAGGGGTTCGAGATCATCAGCTACGTGCTGGCGGGTGAACTGGGCCACTACGACACGCTGGGAACCCGCAGCCGTGTCGCCGCCGGCGGCGCACAGTTGATGCAGACCGGCTCGGGCGTTGCGCATGAAGAGCGCGTGTTTGGCGACGGCAGCGAATTCTTTCAGATCTGGTTCGAACCGCACCTGGCCAAGGCGGTCACGCGCGCGCCGACGTATCGCGAAATTGCCGCCGACGAGTTCCCGGTAGCCGTCCGCGACGGTGTCAGGTTGAAGTCGGTGTTGGGCCCGGGAGCACCGGCACAGCTCGTCGCCGACGCACAGGCCACGGACGTTACTATTGAGCCCGGCCGACAACACGGCGTGACGCTGATGGCGGGTCGCAGCATTGCGGCGGTGGTCATCGACGGCAACGGCGGCGTCGATGTTGCTGATCCTGTCGCCAGCGAGGAACAGGAATCGGTGGCGACACGCGACTTTGTCGTCGTCCGCGCCGAGCGCGAAACGGTGGTCACCTTTTCTGCCGACGCCTCGCGGCAACTGCGGCTCTTTGTCGTGGAAGTTCCCAGCCGAGTCGACTACCCGCTGTACAGCAGTTGAGCTGACCGCCACGGTGCCGCTACGCTTTGCGGGCGCCGAGGCCATGCGTAACCTACGACCGAACCGTGCACGAAACCGCGAGACGCGCAATGAGCGAAGCAAAGATTGCCGACCGACAACCGAGGCAGCTACAGCTAGAACCGGGCGAGTACCACTGGTGCGCCTGCGGGCGGTCAGCGAATCAGCCGTTCTGCGATGGTTCGCACCGCGGCACCGGCATCGCGCCCCTGGCGTTCACGGTCGATTCGGCCGAGGACGCCTGGTTGTGCATGTGCAAGCAAACGGCCGGTCCGCCCTACTGCGACGGCACGCACTCCCGGTTGCCGGCCGGCGCCGACGCATTGCCGTTGCCGTCGGGTAACGAACCAGCAGCCGACAATCAGCAACCGTCGGCAGTGGACACCCCCGAGGAACCTCAACTGACGATGATTCGCGCGCTGGCGCGCGACGGACTCAGTAAAACAGGCCACCACGGCGAACTGGCTGCGATGGGAGTACCGCGGTCGCAGTTGCCCCACTGGGACGACATCCAGATCGTGACGGCTCAACTGGCCACGAAGCCGTTGATGGACGATGCTGCGGTCGGCACCGAACTGATCGTCGGTCCGCGTGCCCAGCGTCCCTTGCGCCTGGAGATGCCGCTACTGGTTTCGGACATGAGCTTCGGGGCGTTGTCGCAAGAAGCCAAGACGGCGCTGGCACGGGGGGCGGAAGCGGCCGGCACGGGCATCTGCAGCGGCGAGGGCGGCATGCTGCCCGAGGAACAGCAGGCCAACTCGCGGTATTTTTATGAACTCGCTTCCGCGAAGTTCGGCTACCACGAGGAACTGCTCGCGCGCGTGCAGGCCTTCCACTTCAAAGGGGGTCAAGGGGCCAAGACCGGCACGGGTGGACATCTGCCCGGCAACAAGGTGACCGGAAAGATCGCCGAGGTGCGTTGCCTCGAAGAGGGGCAACCGGCCATCTCGCCGCCGACGTTCGCCGACCTGACCACGTCGGACGACTTTCGTCGCTTTGCCGATCGCGTGCGCGAGCTGACCGGCGGCATTCCCATCGGGTTCAAGTTGTCGGCGCAGCACGTCGAGGACGATATTGACTTCGCCCTGGCGGCGTCGGCCGACTACATCATTCTCGATGGTCGTGGTGGAGGTACCGGGGCGGCCCCCTTGATTTTCCGCGACAACATCTCGGTACCGACGATTCCCGCGCTGGCCCGGGCCCGCCGCCATCTCGACCGACTCCAGTGCGACGACGTGACCTTGATCATCACCGGAGGGCTGCGCACACCGGCCGATTTCATCAAGGCGCTCTGTCTCGGCGCCGACGGCGTCGCAATTGCCAACACCGCCCTGCACGCGATCGGCTGTGTCGCGGCGCGCATCTGCAATACCAACAACTGTCCCGCCGGCGTGGCGACACAGCGCCCGGACTTGAGGGCTCGGCTGAACGTCGAGCGTTCCGCCGAACAGTTGGCGCGTCTTCTGCAGGCGTCGACTGAGCTGATGCAGGTGATGGCGCGAGCGTGCGGCCACTCGCACCTCGCCGGTTTTCAACCGAGCGACCTGGTGACCTGGAAGCGCGACATGGCCGACCTGAGCGGCATTCGCTATGCCGGCGTGGGGCGTTAAGAAATTCCGCGTGCCGGCCAGCTACCGACAAGGGGCGACGCGCGGTCGCTCACATCCGCGGACGCGGCAGGCGACGGGGATACGGCGGCGTTTCCACCGGGGGCAGCGAACCGGCAGAGAAGTCTGACCACTGTTCGCGTTCCTCGGCCGACGCGTAATAGCGCAGCCAGATGTCGGGGTCTTCGCCCATGTTGGCGCAGTCCCAATGCAAATAATGATTGCGGTCGCCGATGTACTTTTCGTGCGTCGGCAAGATGTCGCGGTAAATCAGCAGGTACAGCTCGCGGTCGCTGAGGTGGTCGGTGAAGTCGAGCACGATGTGTTTCTCGAACAGACGATTAATCACGTCGCGGAGCACCAGGCGAAGCGCCGCGTCGCTCAGGCCGCTGGGAGCGGGCAATTCGAGTCGCGGTTCGAACCACTCGGCGATTGGCACCGTGGGAGCACGTTCCCAGGCCAGGATCGACGAGAGAAACTCGTTTTCCTCACGCGTGGGGAGCTTGGCACGCTCAAGCAGGGAAATCGACTCGTCGAAAAAGGGTTCGAGGTCGTTGCGCAACTCGGCGTTTCGCAACAACTCGTCGACTTCGTCGGTGCCGGGATGATTGGGGGAATACATCAACTGAACCCGCGCGTCGCGCGTTCCCTGATCGTGTCCATGGGGGTCGTATTGAACGATCATCTCCGGCGTCTTCTCGCCGGGCTTTCACCGCCGGTTATCCAACGGTTACGGGGCCGCACCACAGTCGTCGCCGCACCACAGTCATCATCTTACTGCGGTTCTGGTGACTCACCGACCGGCGCCTTCACAATTTCGCCGTCGATGGGGACACCGCGTAAAGCGGCCGTCGGCCTCGTTCATTTTCTGCATCCGATGTTTCTTAAGTTCGACTCTAACAACAATCAGGCGGCGATCAAGTACAATCAGGCCTCGCCGTGGCGAAACGTCGAACTGGCCGAACCCACGATCGGTACAACCATGCACGACACCCCCGCAAAGCTTGAACAATTGGAAAAGTCACTCACGGTCCGCCTCGTCGGCGAGGCCTTTTTCGACGAGCATCACCGCGGGCTTTATGCTACCGACGCCAGCATCTACCAGATCGAACCGCTGGGGGTCGTCGTCCCCCGCACGCTCTCCGACGTCTTCGCCACCGTCGAAACGGCGGCCCAGTTTGGCGTGCCGATCATCCCCCGTGGCTCGGCGACGAGTCTCTCCGGGCAGTCGATCGGACGCGGCCTGGTGCTCGACTTCAGCGCCCATTTCAATCAGATTCTGGCAATCGACCCCGAGCAGCGCACCGCCCGTGTCCAACCCGGTGTCGTGTTGGACCAACTCAACGCGGCCGCGGCTAAACAAGGCCTTCAGTTCGCGCCGGACGTCGCCACCAGCAACCGCGCCAACATCGGCGGCATGATCGGCAACAATTCGGCCGGTGCCCGATCGATCCGCCACGGCAAGACGGTCGACCACGTGATTGAACTCGCTGTGGTGTTGGCCGACGGCAGCACCGCAACGCTGGGACCGCTCGATGCAGCCGGTCTCGCCGACGCAAAGTCACGCCCCGGGATTGCCGGCCACGCTCACGCCGAGGTCGAGAGAATCGTCGGCGAAAACCGTGACGCGATCATCGCGCACTTTCCCCGCGTCTTGCGGCGCGTCTCGGGCTACAACCTCGACGAATTTGTGCCCGAGTGTCGCCAGTTTGTCGCCGCCCCGCTGAGCGTGGCGGCCATCCGCGCTCGCGAAACCGAGCAATTTCCCGACGGGGCGTTCAACCTCGCCAAGCTCGTCGTCGGCGCCGAGGGGACGCTGGTGGTGGTGACCGAGGCGCTCGTTCACCTGGTGCCCGTGCCCGCGCATCGTGGTCTGATGGTGCTGGAGTTCGCGTCGCTGACGGCGGCGATCGACGCGCTGGCTTCGCTGTACGAACACGACCCCACGGCGATCGAACTGCTCGACGGACAGATCGTGCGCATGGCCCGCGCGAGTCTCGAATATCGCAATTACCTCGACTTCGTACGGGGCGATCCCGAGTCGTTGATGCTGGTCGAGTACTCCGGTGACACTCAGGGCGAAGTCAACCAGCGGATCGCGGCGGCCGAGTCGGCGCTGGCCGGTCGCCCGGGACTGACCAATCACCAGGCGGTAGTCGCCCCCGAGGCCGTCGCACACGTCTGGTCCTGCCGCAAGGCGGCGCTACCGCTGTTGATGGGCATCCCGGGCCGGCGCAAACCTCTGGCGTTTGTCGAAGACACGGCCGTCGACCCCCATCGCCTCCCGGAGTTCGTCGCGCGATTTCGCCAGATCATGCGCGATGCCGGCACCGACGGCACGTTCTACGGCCACGCGTCGGTGGGTTGTCTGCATATCCGTCCGATGCTGGACACCCGCGACCGCGAAGACGTGGCGCGGCTCGAACGGATCATGGCCGACGTGTTCGCCCTGGTCGACGAGTTCGGCGGTTCGATGAGCGGCGAGCACGGCGACGGCCTGGCCCGCAGCCACTTAAACTCGGCGCTGTTCGGCGAACAGGTCTATCGTGCTTTCTGCGAAGTCAAGGCGGCGTTCGACCCGGCCGGCATTCTCAATCCCGGCAAGGTCGTCCACGGCCCGCCGCCGACCGAAAACCTGCGTCACCAACCCGATGAACACGCCTGGTCGCCGCCGACGGTGTTGGACTTCAGCCGTGACGGCGACATGGCCGGTGCCGCCGCGCTCTGCAACGGGGCGGGCGTCTGTCGCAAGCGGCTCAGCGGCACGATGTGCCCGTCGTTCATGGCCACCGGCGAAGAAGAACACAGCACGCGCGGTCGGGCCAACGCGCTGCGGCGGGTGATGACCGGCGCCGCGCCGCGGGAATCGTTCACGTCGCAGCCGATGTACGACACGTTCGCCCTCTGCCTGCAGTGCAAGGCCTGCAAGGCCGAGTGCCCATCGAGCGTCGACGTGGCCAAACTCAAGAGCGAGTTCCTCCACAAGTATCACGGGGCCCACGGCGTGCCGCTGTTGTCGCGGCTACTGGGCAACGTGGGAACGCTGAACCGCTGGGGCGCGGCGCTCGCGCCCGTGTCGAACTGGCCGGTGCACGTGCCCGGCGTGCGCTGGCTCGTCGAAAAGTCGCTCGGCATTGATCGGCGTCGTTCGCTGCCGCGGTTTGTGCATGAATCGTTCCCCCGATGGTTCGCGCGACACAAACGGCCGACGCGCCCGGCGCCGCGGGGACCGGTCGTGCTGCTGGATGATTGCCTGAACAACTATTGCGAACCGGCCGTGAACCGCGCCGCCGCCCAGGTGCTCGAGGCGGCGGGCTACCAGGTGCACCGCGCCGGGCTTGTCTGTTGCGGTCGACCGTTGATTTCCAAAGGGTTGCTCGACGAAGCGCAGCAGTTGGCCGAGCGCAACGTCGCACAGCTGCTGCGTTGGGTGGACGACGGAATACTGATCGTCGGCTGCGAGCCGAGCTGCGTTTCGGCGCTGGTCGACGACTATCCCGACCTCGTGCCTGCGCCGTTGCGCACCGACGCCGCGCGGCTCGCCGAATCGGTGCGCCTGATCGACGCGCATCTCACCAGTGAAGCCGCCAAGCTGCCGCTACGTGAAGGTCTCGGCGACGCCCCCGGCGAACTGCTCCTACATCCGCATTGCCATCAGAGGGCGCTGTTTGGCGCCGCCGCCACCGAGAAGCTGCTTCGCGATCTGGCGGGTTACCATGTCCGCACGCTCGACGCCGGCTGTTGCGGGATGGCTGGCTCGTTCGGCTTCGAACACTACGACGTGAGCATGGCCGTCGGCCAGCGCGCGTTGTTCCCCGCCGTCAACGGCGCGCCCCAGGCAGCCATCGCCGCAACCGGTTTCTCCTGTCGCCACCAAATCGCTGACGGCACGGGCCGCGCCGCCCGCCACCCGATCGAGTTCGTCGCCGAGCGACTGTCCGATCCAGTGACCCGGCGCGGCTGATGGCATTCGCTTCACCAGCGAATCGATCACTTCCATGCCGATCACGTCGCAGCGATCGATTCATTTCGTGGCGTTCGGCACGTCATTGCTTTGGGTGTCGAACGTCAGGTCGAGCTTGCCCGGCAGCGGTTGGTCGTTGATCGTGAAGTTGATGTCGCCCGTGATGCGAGTGCGGGCCTTGACGCTCACCACGCGGCCAGCGTCGGCGTCGAAGAGCAATTCGCCGCCCGACTCCTCGATGGAAAGATCGGAATCGGCGAGCTTTAGCGGCAACTCCGAGTTTTCGGCAAGCGAAAACTTGACGTCGGTGTCCTTGATGTTGACGCGGTGAAGCGTCTTACCGGAAACGTCGACCGGTCCGACGTATTCGCACTGTTGGGTGAAGGTGAGCAGTTGCCCTTGCCCCAGATCGAGATCGATTTGCGCCTTCCAGAAATCGCCCGGCTTGACCACGCGGCCGGGCAGCAGCTCGAATTGTTGCTGGACGCTCCGCTTCAGCGACGCCTCGGAAAGTTGCGACGCAATCACCCTTTTCGCTTCCGCGGAGAGATTGTCGAGCGTCGGGCTCTCGGCCTTTGCACTAAGGACCTTTCCCTCAGGGGAGACGGCTAGTTTTACCGTCAACTGGTCGAGCGCCTTGAGCGCATCGACGATGAATTGCAGCAGCGGCGTGTTGGTTTCCGCCGTGCCGTTGGCCGAGTCGACGTCGATCGTCATACCTTGCGGCAGTTGCATGTGGATGTCTTGGCTGACCTGTTCGAGGGTGAGCAGAAAATTGCCCTCGGCGTCGCGCTTTCCCTGCGTGAATCGTTGTTGCGCCATGCTCTCAATCTTGGTGTCGGTGGCGACGCCGCCCAGTGTGAGTGTCTGGGTCACCGCCATCTTGCGCGCGGTAACGAAACTGTCCGGCCGGGAAAAGTCGGGCGCCATTTTCACGTCCGCCCGCGCGGCGAACGGCAGCAGGCACAACACGGCAATGGTCGACAGGCTGATTACTTTTCGCACGATGGTCTCTCCCCAGGACACAGGGGTCCTGCACTGGTGTGAACGAACGCGGTCTGAAAAATCGCGGTGTGCAAAACGCAGTTGGCTGGCACGATGGTGGCGGAAATTGCGCTGACTCATAGCCATTGGTCAAATGGAGTTGTTATCGACGTGTTTCGGAGCCGGTCACATGTCTCCAGGCGGGGTGTCCGCCAGCCCAGCGCCGGCCGTGAGCAGGCCGCGGTGTGCCGCCCCCTCTCGGGAGCGGCCGAATTGCCCGCTGCCCACTGAGCCGGCCACTCCGGGACCGTATTCGCCGATGATAGCCGATCCTTGGGCCGCCAGCGGCGCCAGGCGAGAGAAATCCTCCCAAAGCGTTGGGCGAATCAGTGAGAATGCCACCACGCCGCTGCCCATACATGCCACTGCCCATACATGCCGAAGCCCATAGCGGTTGCTTGCCGAAGCGGTACAATGTGGCCTTCGCCGCGGCGAAACTACCGGGTGGGAAAGCCGATTCGCGGTCGCGCGGCGCGTTTCCCGATCTGCCGGCAACCATTTTGAACGTTCTGTACGGAAATCTCCCGCAAGAGGTCAATACTATGTCGAGCTTTCGACGCAATTGTGTTCGTTGCCCTGAAGTGCTGGCTTCGTGGCTGCCGGCGTTGCTGGTCGCTGGAACGTTCAGTCTGATTGTCGGTGGAGCGTCGGCGCGGGCCGAAACCCAACTGCGCTGGAAGTTCTCCGCCGGCGAGCAACTCCAGCAGAAAATGAACCAGCAGATGAACGTCGAGATGAAGCTCGGCGAAACGCCCATCCAGACCCAGATGTCCCAGCAGATGTTTCTCACTTGGGGTGTCCGCGAAGTGGACGACGCAGGCGCCGCCATGATCACCGTCACGTTCGATCGCATGAACATGGCGATCAAGTCGGCGGGCTTCGAGTTCAGCATCGACACGGACGATGACGCGTCGGGCCAGGAAAACAGCCCGTTGGGCGCGCTGGCCGATGCTCTGGGGGCATTGGTCGGGATGAAGTACGACGTGAAGATGGCCCCCACCGGCGAAATCATCAGCGTCACCGTGCCGGAGGAGACCCGCCAAGCGCTCAAGCAACAGTTCAGCGCCGTGCCGGGGATGCAGCAGATGAGCGACATGTTCTCCGACGAGGGAATCAAGAACATGGCGAGCCAGAACCTGCAGGTCTTCCCCGATCATCCTATCTCGCCCGGCGACACCTGGACCCGCGAGGGTGAGCAGAACATTTCGCAGCTGGGCAAGAGCGTCACAAAGACGACCTACGAGTACGTCGGTCCGAAGGACGTGAACGGAAGCACTCTCCAAGAGGTAAAGGCAACGATGGAAACCGACTTTTCCCAGGGCATGCCCGAGGTCCCCGGTGCGACCATCGAAGTCGAAGATCAGAAGATGAGTGGCGTGATTCTGTTCGACAACGAGTTGGGCCGCATGACGAAGTCCGACTTTGACATCGAGTTGAAGTCGACGCTCACGATCATGGGGCAGACCGTCGGTCAGCAGATCAAGGGTAAAGTCGAGACGACGATGGCGCCCCCTGGTGAAGCCGCCGACGCCGACACCGGTGAGAGTGACGCCGCTAAAAGCAGCGCCGGCAGCGAAACCAGCAAGTAGGCACAAGCGGGCCACAGTACGCCAATACGAATGGCGCACTGTTCTCTGCTGCCGAAGTTGCTGCGCTGACGTCGCTGCACCGTGTGGACGCCGTTCGGTTCGCCTAGCCGTGGCCGTTGCGCGAGGTTGCCTGTTCGTCGCTCGGCGTGCCGTAAGTGCGGCGGATCTCGTCGTGCAGTTGACGGTGCTCGGCCATCACTTCACGGCGGATGCGGTTGGCGTGGCGGCGCGTCGCGATCATGTCGGCACCGGCCAACAACAACACCCACATCACGGTCAGCAGAACGCCAGTCCAAAGCCCCAGAAAGAGCTTCGGCTGATCGTCGCTCGAGACGGTCAACGTGCCGACCATCATCGCCACCGCAGCGACGCCCAACAGCGCGCTGGCCTGCAAGCGGCGGCGGAACTGGTTGCGACGGAACCGCTGTTCATATGTCGGTTCGTCATTGGCTCGCTGGCGAAAACGCCGCCAACTGACAACGTGCCCCACCACGTATGCCAGCGAAATCAAAATCACCGGCGCGGCGACGATAAGGATCGAGAGATGCGGCACGTGTTCAGGCGGTACGGGTTTAGTCGACAGGGATTTACGCGCCCGGTGGGGAGACGGTCTGTTCCGCGATGAGCCTTCGCCGCTGTACTATTGCTGACTGGCGGTCGATTTGAGCCATTCGTGCATCACCCATCCAACCTTGGCCAGACTTTCGGCCGAGCACGCTTCGGGACGGTCCGCCTCGGTGTGCCACGCCGGATAGTCGAAGTCGATCACATCGACGCTGGGGATCTTCGCCGTGTAGTAGAGCCGCAGGTGGTCGTCCTGGATTTCGTACTTGGGGCGGTCGACAAACTCGTCGATACCCAGCCGAGCCGCCGTCTGCCAGATTTCCTTGATCAGGGGCCGCGACTCGCGCCATGACAGGCTGTTGCGCTCCTGGAAGATCTCCAGGTCGGCGTCACCCACCATGTCCAGCAACACGGCCCAGCGGTACTTGTGCGCGGGTGGTTCGGCCACGTACTGACGGGCGAAGTACTCCGAGCCGAGGAAGTAGCGATCGTTCGGCCCGAACACGAACTCTTCGGCGTCGAACAGCACGAAATCGACACCGAGTTTCGGATCGAGCCGCGACATCAAATTGCCCAGCTCCATCATCAGCGCCACGCCGCTGCCGCCGTCGTTGGCACCGATAAACTCGCCCTGCGGATTCTGCGGATCGCGGTCCGGGTACGGCCGCGTGTCGTAGTGCGCGCACAGCAGCACGCGATCTTTTGCCTCCGGGTTCCACTCGATGATGAGGTTCGCCATCTCGACGGCCGAACCGTCCTGCGGGTGGCGATAGCGGAACCGCTGCGGCGTCACCTTGGCACCAAGTTTCGTGAAGTGCTGGGTGAGCATCTCTTGCTGCGCCGACATGCCGGGACTGCCGCTCACGCGCGGGCCCAACTCGCAAATCGCTTTGAGGTAGCCGTAGGATCGGGCACCGTCGAACGGATTCTCGGCATTTGGCACCGTGCCGCGTCGCGGGGCTTCCCGCTCTTCGGCGTGACCATTGAGGCCAAACTGCGCGATGCAGACGCCGACGACGGCGAGCACGGCCAACGCGGTGAGAATCGCCGGCTTATTGATGTATTTCGCCATCGCACGCGTGGTGTTGGAAAGTCGGGAAGAAACGCCGGCCGAACGGAGTGCCGCCTGGACGTACATTGCATGCCATCGGGCATTGTACTCGACCGGGCCGACGGCGACGATTGCGCCGTTTCAGCCGGCCAAGCGCTGGCGGCGCGCCACGTCGGCGAGCGTGGCCGCCAGAGCCGGCCAGAGTCGGTCCGGCGAAAGCTCGTCCATGCAGATCATCGAGTGGCACTTGCGGCGGTAGCTGGCGGCGCAGGCCACCGCCGCCGACACCACGCGGTGGCCGCTGCCGTGCGGCCCGGCGCGGCGGGGGCTCGTGCAGGTGAAGACCGCCACGACCGGCGTCTGCATTGCGGCGGCCAAGTGCATCGGACCCGTGTCCCCGGAAACAAACACGTCGGCCGCCGCGCTGACGGCGGCGAGCTGGCGCAGCGAGGTGCGCTCGGCCAGGTTGACACACGGCCCGTCCAAACACTCGGCAATCGCCTCGGCCAAAATGCCGTCGCCCGGCCCGCCCACCAGCACGATGCCGGCGCCGGTTTCGCGTTGGGCCCGTTTGGCCACGGCGGCAAAGTGCATCGGCGGCCAGCGCTTGGTCGTCCACTGGGCACCGGGGTGGATCGCCACGATCGGTCGCGGCAGATCGGCGAGCTGTTCGGCGGCCCAGGCGCGATGGGCGTCGCCCAGGCCCACGCGGCCCGAACCCGGTCGACCCCGACACCCCAGCGCGACGGCCAACGCCCAGTAGCGCTCGACGGCCGCCTGCGTCTCCGGGGGCACGGCAACGCGGTCCGTGTATGCCAGCGGTGCGCCTTCACGCGCACCGGCAAAGCCGACGCGCCGCGCGGCACCGGTCAGCCGCGCCATCACTCCGGTGCGCAACAACCCCTGAAAGTCGATGGCCAGATCAAAACCACCCCGTCGCAACCGCTTGGCCAGGTGCAGCGCCCCGCCGGTGCGGCCGGCCCAACTGCCGCCGCGCTCGAACGGGATGACTTCGTCCAAGTCCGGGTGATCGGCCAGGACATCCATCAGCCCGCGATGCACGACCCAGGCGATGTGCGCTGACGGCCAGCGCCCGCGCAGCGCCGCCAGGATCGGCAGTGTCTGCACGACGTCCCCCAGCGCGCTGGGCTTGATCAGACAAACCCGGCGCGGCTCGAGCTGCGCAAGCGGCGTTCTCGTGGCGGTAGGCATGACGTCCATGTCAGCTAGCTGAGATGACGGCCGTATCGTATCCCAGAACGCGGTCCGGCGGAAAGACGAGATTCGCGGGGCCCAACGCCACAGAAGCTGTCGGCGAGCGTCGCGTTGTTATGCCGAAAATAGCCCAGCAATCCATTGCGGGGGAAACGTTCTCGTCTCATCGTCCCGGCTCAGCTCGGTGCCCCTCTCGCCGGTTTGGACCCGCACCGTCGAGAAGGCTAGAATGACGACAGTTAGCGCCAACAACGGAAAGCCGAGCGGCGCGATGAAGAATTGCGTGCGAATCCCCAGATAGCAGTCACGCGCGATGAACTCTGGCGGCGATGAACTCTGACGTCTGTCGCGCGCACGGCGCGTCTCTGGGATCCGCCGCTGTCTTTGCAGCGACCAATTCGATTCACATAGCTCGACGTGCAACTTCAATCCGGCACCCCAGCCGAAGCTAGGGGTCACGCATCGGGCAACATACAAAATACAACGCCATGAATACGTCCACAGAACAACCAGCCCCCGAACTATCGCCCGATGGCGATGCGCCGCCCAAACGTCGCCTTTGGCGACACCTGCCGCGCTGGCTGCGCATTATCCTCACGTCGTGCGCGGCGGTCGTTACGGCCGTGTTGTTGCTTGTCGCTGGCGTCTGGTGGTATTTGCACCCGGGGGTCGAGCGCATCGACGGCGTCGTCTACGGACAACGTCACGAACACCCACTCACGCTCGACGTGATTCGACCGGCCCATCCGAACGGCTACGGCATCGCCCTGATGGTCAGCGGCAGTTGGAAGTCGGGTGGTGCCGGCGCCGCGCCAGTCTGGATGATCGCTCCGCTGCTGCGACGCGGCTACACGATCTTTGCGATCTGCCACGTTTCCCAACCCGAGGCATCGGTGATGGAAATCATCGAGGACGTCAACCGCGGAGTGCGCTACGTGCGCCATCACGCCGACGAATACGGCATCGATCCCGATCACCTGGGCGTGACCGGCGCCAGCGCCGGCGGGCACCTCAGTCTGATGCTGGCCACCCGCGGTGGTCCCGGACCGGCCGATGCCGCCGACCCGGTCGACCGCGAGAGCAGCGCCGTCGAGGCCGTGGCCATCTTCTTCCCCGTCACCGACCTGCTCAACCTCGGCAATTCGACCGAAAACCTCGGTGACGGCGGCCCGCCCAAGAGTTTTCGCCAGGCCTTCGGTCCCGACGCGGCGGACCTGGAGACGTGGAAAGAGATCGGCCGCGCGTGTTCGCCGATCTACTTCATCACGCCCGAAATGCCGCCGGTGTTGATCTACCACGGCGACGCCGACACGCTCACGCCGTTGGAACAGACCGAGTGGTTCCGCGACCGCGCCGCCGACGAGGGCGAAGAAGTCGCCGTCGTCGTACACCCCGGCGGCCGCCACGGCTGGCTGACAATGATCTGGGACATCCGCCATTTTGCCGACTGGTTCGACGAATATCTGCGCGGCGAAGCCTCGGCGCCGTAAGCCGCCAGATCTTGGCGTCGAACAAGTGGCCTCGTCGTGCGTTGATTTGCCGCCGGCGACAGTCAACAATTACGTTCGACCAATCGCGTCGACGGAACCAAACATTCGCCCGGATTCCACCTGTCCACACAAATAACCGTGACGAGTCCCACCATGACCACCCCCCGCACGTGGCTTTTTGTTTTTGCCGTACTTGCCCTCGTCTCGCGCGCCGTCACGGCGGCCGACGAACTCCCCCTCATTCTTGAAGAAACGTTCAGCGACGGTGCCGAGCGCTGGCAACCGGCCGATAAGAACGGCTGGAAAGTCGAAACGGTCGACGGCAAGCACCTCTATCGTCTCGTCGATCGCAACGAGCACGAGCCGCCGCACCGCAGTCCGTACAACATCTCGATCCTCGCGGATGTCGAAGTCAGCGACTTTGAACTGACCGCGCACGTCCGCAGCACCGGGCGCGACTACGGCCATCGCGACGTCTGCCTGCTGTTCGGCTATCAGGACCCGGGCAATTACTACTACGTCCACTTCGGCAAGAAGACCGACGACCACGCCAATCAGATCTTCATCGTCAACGACGCACCGCGGGTGAAGATCTCCACGAAGACCACGCCCGGCACTCCTTGGGACGACGAGTGGCACACGCTGCGAGTGACGCGCGACGTCGACAGCGGCGCCATCGCCGTCTATTTCGACGACATGGACGAACCGGTGATGACCGCCACGGACAAGACGTTCACCTCGGGGCGCATCGGCATCGGCTCGTTCGACGACACGGCCGACTTCGAGCGGATCACGCTGCGCGGCAATACGGTCGCGACCGACGCCGTCAAGGCGAATCATTGACCACCGCCCTATCAAGCAACGCCGTCAAGCAACCCTGTCAAGTAACAAAGCGGGCCAACGTTTCACGTGAAACATTCGGCGCGCCGGCGGCAATTGGATCGATTGTTTCACGTGAAACGCCATGAGCGTCGCAGTGATGGACGACGCTTGCCGGGGCGGCTACAATCGCCGGGCACGTCGCGCGGCGGCTGTGTTGTACCCGCCGACGCAACCTTCTTCTGATTCGCACGTTCAATTCCTACGGAGTCGTCATCGATCATGAGTGCCGAAGCGCGTTTGACCGAACTGGGCCTGGAACTTCCTCCCGCGCCGGCGCCGGCTGGTGTCTACAAGCCCTTGGTGATCACTGGCAACCTGGCCTACGTCTCCGGCCACGGACCACTCAATCCGGACGGGTCGATGATGACGGGCCGGGTCGGCAGCGAGGTCGATCAACAGGCCGGCTACGACGCGGCGCGGCAGACTGGACTTGCGATCCTGGCCACGCTCAAAGCCGAACTCGGAACCCTTGATCGCGTCCGACGCGTGGTCAAAGTACTCGGCATGGTCAACGCCGCGCCCGACTTCAAGAACCACCCGGCCGTGATCAACGGCTTCAGCGAACTGATGGCAGACGTGTTCGGCGCCGAGGTCGGCGTGGCCGCGCGCAGTGCCGTCGGCATGGGCTCGCTGCCCGGCAACATCTCGACCGAGATCGAAGTGATCCTCGAAATCGACTGACGGCGCGGCGCTCAGAGGTCGCCACGATGGCCCGCGTGATTGCGATTCACCTCGGCCAGGTGCGCCGTCTCGTTGAGGGTGCGCAGTTGCGGGTGACCGTCGCGCCATTCGAGTCGACTGATCGAGCAGTTCTCCAGCGCAAACGGATTGCGGTCAGCCGGGATACCCAGCAACCCCTTGAAACCGGCCGTGAGCACGCCGCCGTGGGCGACGACCGCCACGCGCTGGGCATCAAGCCGGCAGACGTCGGCCAACGCCGCGTGGCCACGCTCCATCAACTCGCGCCGTGATTCACCATCGGGAATCACGAAGTCGGGATCGTGTGACCGCCAGCGCCGCATCTCTTCGGGAAAGCGGGCGTCGATCTCCCTCCAGCAGAGTCCCTGGAACACGCCGGCGTTGATTTCCATCAGCCGGTCATCGGTGTGAATCGCCAGCCCCGTCGCTGCCGCCAGTGGTTGGGCCGTCATCATCGCCCGCTGGAGCGGGCTGGCGACGATGGCGTCGAGCGCCGCGGCGGCGAGGTACTCGGCCAGCGTCGCGCTCTGCCGGATGCCGTGTGGCGAAAGCTGCGTGTCGAGCTGCCCTTGTATCCGCCCCTCGGCGTTGAACAGGCTCTCACCGTGACGGATGCAGTAGACGATCATAACGGGCGTCGAAACGTGATCGAGGCTCAAAGGGCGGCGGGCTCGGGTGCTTGATATCCGCACCACCTGCGCGTGTCAACCGCCAGAGCGCGTCGGTTGACCGCGCCGCCGCTCGCTTAGCTCGCGGCCGCTTCGTCGTCGATGCGCTGACCGGCGGTCGACGGATCGTTCACTCCTCCCGCCTCGTAGATGCAGGCGTCGATGATCTCACGCAGCGGCGGTGCCGCGCCCGTGCCGATGGCCATGGCGGCACCCAGGGCCAGGTTTGCCAGGGCGATCACGACGATCACCAGTATCGTCCCCATCGAGTCTCTCCACGATTGCCTGACATTGATTTCCGGAAGCGGCGTAATGCGTGACCACTGATTGCCCCGCAACGTCGCCGATCGACTCTGCCGTGGGCAAGTCGACCGGCACTGGCGCGTCGCCGACGAACGCGCCTCCACCGCAAGGATACGCCGCGATTGCCGAGCCGGCAGTCCGCGCCCGCAGGTGTTATGATGAGCAGTTCCCAGCCACGCGGCCTAAGGCAGCTTCCCCGCGTCGTGCGCAACGGCCGTAACGATTGACAACCGCCACCCGGGACAAGGCCCCCGACGTCTTAAGGCCCCCGACAGCACAAGGACTCCCTTCGACGATGCTCCAGCGACACAGTTCACCCGGCCCTGTCTTTCTGTCTATCGCAAATGCGACACGCCTGCGAACCGGCATGACCGGACTAGTCCGGCATCTACTGCCAACGCACTGTCTGCTCCTGTCGCTTCCCCTGTTGATGGAGCCGACTGTTGCCGTCGCGGTGGAGGCCGTGAGCGACACGCCGTTTGCTCAGGAGTATCGCGAACCGTTTTGCGTGGCAGCACCCCAGGTGGGCGCCAGCGAACGTCGAGGACGAGGCCGTCGCCGCAGCTTCGATCAGGCGGCACTGGCCGTGGTCGTTGTCAGCGATGACGGCGACGACCTCGCTGCGACGGACGGCGCTACAAACGCCGCGTCGATTACCAGCAAAGCATCGGCCAGCGACGTCGCCTGGGTCGCGCGACCAGAAGGCGTGTTTCGCTGGGACGGCAGCGACTGGCAACCACCCGCCGGCGAGGCCATCGACGGTCCGGTGTTTGATCTGCTCGTCGACGCAAACGGCGACGTGCTCGTGGCCGCTTGGAACGGCCTCTACGTGCTGCGTGACGGAAAACTCACACACACCGACGCAATCGACGAACCAGTCGCCGCGCTGGCGCGCGACGGTGAGCGGGTGTTCGCCGCCGGACCGCGCGGTGCCTGGTTGCGGGTCGACGGCAACTGGCAACGGCTCGACGGCGATTGGGTCACCGAGATCAACGATCTGGCGCTCGACGACGAGCACCTCTGGATCGCCACCGATCGTGGCCTGTTCATTCATACGGCCGGTCGGACGACCCGGCTGCACCGCGCCGACCAACTGCTCAGCGCCGACGTTCGCGCCCTGGCGCTGGACGACGACGGACAGTTGTGGGTGGGTTCGAGCGGCGGCATCGACGTCTTTCGCGGCAACGAACGGCAACGCTCCATCACCGGCGCCGAAGGACTGCCTTCGACCGACGTGAGGTCACTGGACTTCGACGCCGATGGACGACTTTGGGTCGGCACGGGCATAGGACTGGCCCGTTACGACGACGGTCACTGGGTGTTTCGGCACAGTCTGCGTTGGCTGCCCAACGACAGTGTCAGCGACGTCGCCTTCGGCAGCGACGGCAGCGCGTACGTCGCCACGCTGGGTGGCCTCAGCGTGCTGCGCACGCGGCCGATGACGCTGGCCGACAAGGCCGACTACTACGAGACGGTGTTGCGCTCGCGCCACGTACGGCCTCCCGGCATGATCGAACAGTGCCGCCTGGCGACGCCGGGTGACCTGTCGACGTTTGAACCGATGGACACCGACAACGACGGCAGCTTCACCGGCTATTACTGCGCGGCCGAGGCGTATCGTTACGCTGCGACAGGTGACCCGCGTGCCAAGCAAAATGCCATGGCCGCCTTTCGCGCGATGGAGTTTCTCCAGACCGTGACCGGCACGCCGAGTTTCATCGCCCGCACGGTGGTGCCGAGCGACTGGACCGACGTGGCGGACCGCAACCGCGAGTTCACACCGCAGGAGCTGGCCTTCATGGCCGTGCGCGATCCGCGGTCGAAGTACGTGGCGGTGCGCTGGCGGAAGAGCGCCGATGGCAACTGGCTCTGGAAGGGAGACACGAGCAGCGACGAGACCTCCGGGCACTACTTCGTCTGGGGCGTCTACTACGACCTGATCGACGACGAGGCGGAGCAACAACGCGTGAGGCGGCTGGTTCGCCGCGTGACCGACGGGCTCATCGAAGGTGGCTATGTGCTCCGCGACATTGACGGCGAGGCGACGCGCTGGGGCGTCTGGTCGCCGGAGCGGCTCAACGGCGATCCCAACTGGATCCCCGAGAAGGGCATCAACTCGGTCGAGATGCTCTCGTATCTCAACGTGGCGCACCATGTGACGGGCGACGAGAAGTATCGCCGCGCCGCGATCGAGCTTTACGACACGCACCGCTACGGCGAGAACGTGCTCGTGCCGCGGCCAAGCTCGCCGGCTGACTACACGTTCATTGACGACGACCTGCTTTCGTTTTCCTATCCCGGCCTGTTGGGTTACGAGTCGGACCCACGGCGTCGGCAACGTTACCGCGAGAGCATCGACTATTGGCACGGTACGATTCCGAACGTACACAGTCCCTTCTACGACTTTGTGTTCGCCTCGCTCACCGGCAGTGACATCGCCGCCGCGCCTTGCGTCGAGTTCCTGCGTGACGTGCCGCTGGACCTAGTGCGCTGGACGGTCGACAACACGCAGCGCGAAGACGTACGGCTGGTGCGTTACCCGGTGATCGAAGACATTCAGACGGACCGCCTGTTGCCACCCAGCGAGCGGGCCTTTGCCAAGTGGGACAGCAACCCGTTCCAGGCCAGCGGCGGCAACGGCGGCAGCACCGAACACTCGCCGGCGTTCTGGCTTTTGCCGTACTGGATGGGGCGCTACCACGGCTACATCGGCCCGCCGCAGGAATAGGCCGCGCTACCAGCAATTCGTTGCTGGGGGCCGAGTTTATTCCGCGCCGAGCGTCGTTGTGGCGAGTTCGGCCGGGCAGAGGATGTCGAGCAGCGCGAGGGTTGCCTGTTTGTTCGGCATCGGGAAGCCGCGGGTGAGGTCGGGTTCGCTGTGGATGGCCGGCCGCAGGTTGGGCATGCCGACGCAACTGGGGCAGCCGTCGTCGCACTGGCATTCGCGAATCATTTCGGCGCAAATCTGCAGCACGGCGTTGATCTGGTGCATGCCCTTTTCGCAATAGCCGAGGCCGCCGGGATAGCGGTCATACAGAATCAACGAACTGGTGCCGAAGTTCTTGCTGTCGACGACGCCGCCGAGATCGCGGGGATCGCACATCGCCACGATCGGCATGGCCACCAGGGCGAGGTTGCGCAGACCGACCAGCGCCTCGCTGGTGCGACGTCCTTGTGATTTGAGCGCGCCGCGGACAGCGTCGCCCGGCACAAGCCAGAGAGCGGTCGTGCTGAGCGTCTGTTCGGGGATATCGACCGGCCCCATGCCGATGTTTTCCTTCGTGGCGAACTTGATCTTTTTGAACGCCACGGTTTGCCAACTCACGTCGGCGTCGCCGAAGGCCACGCTCGCCACGGGCAGGGCCGCCGACTGTTGACGCTGCTGCTTCACGCGGACGTTGCTTTCGAGCACGGCCTGCGTGAAATAGTCGGTCTCACGGCGTTCGACGTAGGCCACCTTGCCGTCGAGGTCGAGCTCGCGCACCAGGTACGACTGGCCGTCGTGCAGGTAAACGGCCTCGGGATAGACCAACTCGGGAGCGCTGATCGCGTCGACGTTGGCGATCACTTCGTGCGTCTTGAGGCCCGGTGGTGTTTTCAGGCCCACGCCGGTCGGCGTATGACGGCGCGACGCCTTGGGCTCGCCGCGCTCGACGATGCTGAACGTGTTGTCGCTCATGTGGCGCAGCGAGACGCCGATCGCGGGATTCTGGCCGCCGGCGAAGTAATACTTGCCGTCGAGCTCCGTGAGCACGCCCTCGTCGGCCAGGCTCTCGGCGATCGGGGCGGCCATCGGGCCGAAGCGGACCACGTCGTTTTCGTCGAGCGGGATCTCGAAGGCGGCCGCCTGCAGATGGTTGGTGAGTACGTAGGGGTTTTCGGGGTCGACGACGGCGTGTTCGGGGAGTTGGGCAAAGAAGTAGTCGGGATGCCGCATCAGGTATTGGTCGATCGCGTCGTTGCCGGCCAGCAGCATGGCGAGGCTCTCGCCCTGGCGGCGCCCGCTGCGGCCGGCCTGTTGCCAGGTGCTGGCGATCGTGCCGGGATAGCCGACAAGCAGGGTGACGTCGAGCGAACCGACGTCGATGCCGAGCTCCAGCGCGTTCGTGGCCGCCACGCCGCGGAGCTTGCCGCTGAAGAGGTCGCGTTCCATGGCGCGCCGCTCCTGGGGCAGATAGCCGCCCCGATAGGCGCGGATCTGTCGCGCCAACGGCGAGTGTTCGGCTTCGAGCCGCTCACGGGCATCGCGGTAGATCAGCTCGGTCTGTTGACGGGTGCGGGTGAAGGCGAGCGTCTGGCCGCCTGCCTGCAGCGCTTCGACCATCAACTCGGCCGCGTCTTCGCTGGCGTTGCGACGGGCCAACCGACTGTCGCCCAGCGGCGACGGGTTCCAGAGCACGAAATACTTGCGGCCACGCGGCGCACCGTCGCACTCGACGACGTCGACGTCGCGACCCACGAGTCGGCCGAGCAACTCGGCCGGATTGGCGATCGTGGCGCTGGCGGCGAGGAACTGCGGCTCGTTGCCGTAGTGCGCGCAGACGCGCATCACGCGGCGGATGACGGCGGCGATGTTGGCGCCCAGGATGCCGCGGTAATTGTGCACCTCGTCGAGGATGACGTACTTCAGGTCGGTGAAGAAGTCGCCCCACTTGGGATGGTGCGGCAGGATGCCGGTGTGCAGCATGTCGGGATTCGAAAGCACGAGGTTCGCTTCGCCACGGATGCGGCGGCGCTCGGCGGTCGGCGTGTCGCCGTCGTACACACCGGGCCGCAGCGCGACGGTCAGATCGGCGTCGTCACCGATGAGTTCCATCAGGCCCTTGAGCTGGTCCTGGGCGAGCGCCTTGGTTGGGTAGAGATAGAGGGCGCGGGCGTTGGGTTCGGCGAGGCACGTCTCCAGGACCGGCAGGTTGTAGCAGAGCGTCTTGCCGCTGGCCGTGCCGCTGACCACGGCGACGTCGCGACCCTGGCGGGCCCGCTCGAGCACATCGACCTGGTGCGAGTAGAGCTGGTTGATGCCGCGCTGCGCCAGCAGCCTGGCGAGTCCGTCGGGCAGCGGTCTCGAGGGTTCGGCGTATTGGCCGGCGCGCGGTTCGATGACCCGCACGTGGCTGATCTGTCCACCGTAGTCGGGGCGTTGTTTGAGGCGATCGATGAATCCGGCGGCATCAAACGATCCGGCGGCATCAAACCCGGCGACGTCCATGGCGCGCGTTTCCTCCGTCAGGTGGCTATCAAGGTCATCGGCCAGATACTAGACAAGTGTTTAGTATCATAGGCGCGCGGCGCCACGCTCACAAGTGCGAAGCCGGGGTGCTAGCTACGGTTTTAGTGCGTCGCCGACGTTGTCACCGGACGTGTAGCGAAACGCAATCGTTGACGTCCACGACAAGTTCGTATGAAAATGATGGAGACGCCACGGGCCAGTGGCGGTTCTGGTGGGGAGGCGCGATTGGGGCGGGCATGCGCGCGGAGCCGACGCGATCGGGGTGAAAAGAGGTCGGGGTAGAACAGAGGGGGCGTATTGTCGCCGGATCAGAGACGTGACACCCGTGACTTGCCATCGATTGCTGCTCGCTGTTTGCACGTTGCTCGGCCTTCCCGTTGCCGCCATGGCCGGGCGGTACATCGACCTGGGGCCCTCGGACGGGCTGGCGCTCGATCAGCCGCGCGTGGCCGTCGAGGTGATCGACAACAGCAGCGGAACGCCGCGCTCGCTGGGCCCCGAGTTCTACAATACGTTTCTGTTGGACACCGGTGCGACGGGCGTGTTGGCCGTCAGCGGTGCGGCCAGCGAGCTGAAGTCCAACGGCTACGAGACCGTCGCCACGTACCTCGAACAGGGTGTTGCCGGTTTCACGCCCATGGACCTGTCGGCGCCGTACCAGGTCGACTTTTCGGGGACCGACTTCACGCGTCGCACGATCGACAACGTGCGGATCATGGCGAACACGGACCTGAACTTCGGTGGTTTCTTCGGCATTCTGGGGATGCCGGCGATGGTGGGCCGCACGATGACGATGGATTTCACGCCGTGGTCGACCGGCAGCGACTTCTTCATGGGCACGAACTTCACTGCTGCGCCGCCGCCCGACACGGGGCATCACTACCACGTGCCGCTGGAGATGGTCGAGTTTCCCACGAGTGGTCAGATCAACCCGGAGGACCCGGTGCCGACGTTTGCGCCGTTGCCGTTTGCGCCGGTGGAGATGCAGTTTGGCAACGTTCGCGCGGGGGGGCAGTTCGTGGTCGACACCGGCGCACAGCTCACGATCATTTCGTCGGCGCTGGCGTTTGAACTCGGACTGGACGCCGACGGCAACGGCTCGTTCGACGAAGAGAAAGTCGACGAGCTCGAAGTCGGTGGCATCGGCGGCAACGTGTTGATGCCGATCCTCGAGGCCGGCACGCTCGGCGTGCAGACGACCGAGGGGGTGTCGCTCGAGTGGTCGGGGATGAACGTCGGCGTGCTGGACATCGATCCGAGCATCGCTGGTGTGCTGGGCATGGACCTGCTCACCAGCGGCTGGCTGGGAAAGTTTTTCGATCCCGGCGCACCGGACGGATACCTGCAAAACGTGCACTTCGATTTCCGTGAGGCCGACAATCTCACCGGCACGATGATCCTCGACGTCACGGCGGCGCTAGACGTTGTGCAGGGGACGCCCGACGCGGGTGACGTGAACGGCGACGGTGTGGTCGACGGGCTGGACTACCTGTTGTGGGCGGGCGGCTTCGACCAGTTCGACGGCGACGCCACCTGGGGCGACGGCGACATGAACGACGACGGCTACGTCAATGGGCTCGACTATCTCATCTGGAGCCAAAACTTCAACGCGCCGGCGCCTGGTGCAGCGGCGACGGCAGTTCCCGAACCGGCGTCGCTCGGCCTGCTGCTCGCGGCGCTACTCGTTGCCCTGCCCGCCCAGCGCCGCAGAGTAACGCCGAGCCGCTGAACACGGTGGGCGACGACGATGCGTGTTCCCACGATGCGCCGCCAGTGTCGCGGCAGCCGTGTCGCTTGATCTGACTACTGATGTATCGGACACGTCGATGCTCGTCCTCGTGGATTGCCGTTCACATTGCATTTTGCACTGCGGTGGGCACGCTGCGGCCTGCACTTTGCCCGGGACGTTCTCAGGCTGATAGACTGAGGCCGTTGGGTGACGCTGGCGGGCAGCACGGTGCGCGGCGCCGGCCACCCACAGCACGCGACGAAACTTCGCAATCTTCCCCCAAAGACTGTGTACCGATATGACCACCGCACCAGCATTTGTGTCCGCTTCGCCCTATCAGAACGACGTCTTGGCGTTGCCGGTGGAGGACTTGGACCGCGCCGCCGAATGGTATGGCCGGCACTTTGGCATGTGCGAAATTGAGCGGCGCCAGGAGCCCGTGCCCACCGTGATCCTCGAACGCGACGGGACCCGCATCGGTTTTTCCGTCAACGGCGGCGACGCCTCGCAGGACGGGGCGGCCATCCGCGTTTCGAACATCGAGGCCATCAGGGACGAACTCGCGTCGTTCGGCGTTAACATTTCCAACTGGCGCGTGGATGAGCGGGACGGGCAGAAGCTGAGGGTGTTCTTTGTCGTCGCGCCGGACGGGCTCTGCTACTACTTCCACGAGCCCCTGGACGATTAAGTGGCCCAACGAGGCTGACCGAATGCGCCGGCGCCGCGACTTTGCTTCCCGATTGCCGGCGTTAGTAGAACGAGGCCGTGCGCTGATGTTTTTTTGATTGGACATTGTCCCGATGGGGATGACGCTCGTGTCAGTAGGGGGGCGGTCGTGGCGAGTTTACGTAGCTGCTCGGCGATTTCTGGCCCGTTATATACAGAGCTCCCTGCGAAGCGCAACGACTGTTGCAATGTGAACAATCTCTAGAGGAGTGTGTCAATGAAGACGATGACCTGCCGACAGCTTGGCGGCGCGTGCGACCAGACGTTTCAGGGCAATACATTTGAAGAGGTAGCGGAGTTGAGCAAGAAGCACGGAATGGAGATGTTCGCGAAGGGTGATGAAGCGCACCTGGCGGCGATGCGCGAAATGAAGGAGCTGATGAATGACCCGAACTCCATGAAAGAGTGGATGGAGGCCAAGAAGCTGCAGTTCGAAACGCTGCCGGCCGAGTAGCCACTGGGCAGGTCTGCGCCGCCGTGCTGACGCCGTGTTTTTGCTTTCCCTATTGCCGGGATGCTAGAATGGCCGCGTGGTCCGACGCGTTTCCGATGGGAACGACACTGGCGTCGGCTGGTCGAACACATGGGCAGGTTATCTATGAAAGCCGCAACGCAACGTAAGCAGCGCCGCTGCGTGCGGTTTTCATTGCGAGGGATGCTCCTCGTCACGGCGTTGCTCGGCGTCTATTTCGCCTGTTGGGGTCCGACCCAGTCGCGTGGCCTCGACGACGTCGAGGCCTACTTGAACGACCGCGGTTTGGCAGGAAAACCCACCGCCACGCCGATTGCGCCGCTGTTGCTGAGTGCCGAGCGTGTGGAATCGACGTCAGTCGCCGATGGCATGCTGCAGTTGGTGACGACGCGCGAATACTTTGTCTGGTGCTTCGGCGCCGTGGCAAGGTTGCCGTTCACCACCACCGGCCATCGGGAGCAAGAAGTTCGCAAGGGAAAGGGGACCTGGATACTCGTCGGCCGTAGCGAGTCGGAACCCCGAATTTTGCCCGAAAATGCAGGCGGATCCGCCGAGCGTGCCCCCGCTGAAGTGACTGCCCATTCGAAGGAGTCAGTCGAGACGCCCGATCGACGAAACGGCCCATGCGACGCAGAATGACGCCGGGCGGCCCACGGGCTAGGCCACCAACAATGGCCGGCGTGCCAGGCGGCGTATAGCGACGGTGATTGTCCCCAGGAACGCTCGTTGATCGGGCGGAACGGCGGGAACTGGGGTGAGTGGCTAGGACGGGGCGAATCGGTGCGATTGAGGCGATCGGCTGAGTTTGCTATATTGCCGGATCGGTCGCTGGTGGGACCGACCCCTTTGTTGGGGGTCGGCCGGCGGCTGCGTGTTTTTGGTGGTTTCTCTTTTCACAAGGGGAGGTGCTCCGTCGCAGGCCTGTTCTCGGCCGCGCTGTCGGTGCCGTGCTCTGCCAGATAGCAGCAGCCCGGGTGCCAGCATCCGCCGTCGTTCAGGTCGCCCCCTAGTTGGCCGCGCATCGGTCGCGGCGACGGCCCTCCGAAGAACATCTTTCATGGTCAATCGAAATCTAATCCGCGGTCTCGACTTAAGCGAAGAAGAATGGGAATCGACACTCAACGACGCCTTGGCCGGCGTCGTGCCCGAGGAGATGGACTGGGGGCGTGACGACATCCCCATGAACTCGGTGGTCGAAGGGACCGTGCTGCGTGTCGACGGCGACATCGTGTTGGTCGACGTGGGATATAAGAGCGAGGGGACGATCTCGCTCAGCGAGTGGGACGAGGACGAAGACCCGCCGGTCGAAGGCGACGTGGTGAAGTGTCTGCTCGAGGACCTCGAAGACACCCACGGCATGATGATCCTCAGCAAGCGCAAGGCCGAGAAGAGCGAGGCCTGGCAGCGCGTGATGGAGTCGGTCAACGAGGGCGACGTGGTCACGGGCGTCGTCACCCGCAAGATCAAGGGTGGACTGCTGGTCGACATTGGCGTGAACGTTTTCCTGCCGGCGAGCCAAGTCGACATCCGTCGGCCGGCCGACATCGGCGATTACATCGGTCGCACGATCCAGTGTCTGGTGCTGAAGATCGACGAATCGCGGCGCAACATCGTGGTGAGTCGTCGGGCGTTGATCGAAGCCGAGCGGGCCGAGAAGAAGTCGCAGTTGCTCAGTACGCTGGCAGAGGGCCAGGTCTGCAAGGGCGTGGTCAAGAACATTGCGGACTTCGGCGCGTTCGTCGACCTGGGTGGCATCGACGGCCTGTTGCACATCACCGACATGAGTTGGGGTCGCATCAGCCACCCGTCGAAGATGGTCTCGATCGACGATGAAATTGAGGTGATGATCCTCAACATCGATCGCGAGAAGGAGAAGATCGCCCTGGGGCTGAAGCAACAGACGGCCAGCCCCTGGGAAAGGGTCGAAGAAAAGTATCCGGTCGGCAGCAAGGTGCGCGGCACGGTCGTCAACGTGATGAGCTACGGTGCCTTCGTGAAACTCGAAGAAGGGATCGAAGGGCTTGTGCACATCAGCGAGATGTCGTGGACCAAGCGGATCAACCATCCGAACGAATTGGTCCACGTCGACGACGAGATCGAAGTCGTTGTGCTCGGCATCAACCGCGAGAAACAGGAAATCTCGCTCGGCATGAAGCAGACCCAGGAAAACCCCTGGGACGTGGTCGCCGACAAATACGCTCCCGGCACGGCGGTCACGGGCACGGTCCGCAACCTCACGAACTACGGTGCCTTCATCGAGATCGAAGAGGGCATCGACGGCCTGCTGCACGTCAGCGACATGTCCTGGACCCGCAAGATCAGCCATCCCAGCGAGATGGTCGAGAAGGGTCAGACGATCGAATGCCGAGTGCTTTCGGTCGATCAACAGCGTCGGCGGATCGCCCTGGGTCTGAAGCAGCTTGCCGAAGATCCCTGGGAGACCGACATCCCCAGCCGCTACCAGCCGAACCAGGTACTCACCGGCACGGTGACGAAGATCACGAACTTCGGCGTCTTCGTCGGTTTGGAAAACGGTCTGGAAGGACTTTTGCACATCTCCGAGTTGGCCGACCACAAGGTCGACAACCCCGAAGAGATCGTCAAGGTGGGTGACGAGATCGAGGTCAAGGTGCTGCGAGTCGACACCGACGAGCGCAAGATCGGCCTGTCACGCAAGCGCGTGGAATGGGCCGAGGAAGACAGCATCGAGGCCGAGGCCCCGGCATCGATGTCGACCATGAGCACAGAACGCAAGTCCGACGCGGACCTCAAGGGTGGCGTCGGAGGCGGGGGCCTGTTGATCGACACCGGCGATTCCAACGACGACGAATCGGAGTCGGAGGGCTGAGTTTGTCCGCGGACCGAGTTCGCGGGCTACGGTGCATGGGACAACGGTGCTCGGGACAACCGTGCTGAGGACATCGTTGGATGACTCGACAGGTGTCAGCGATCAAGTTGGCATTCGGGGAGTCATCGGTACAGCCGGCACGACCCGCACGGGTTGGGTCGGAGTGACCGGTTTACGGTGCCCGCGCGTACGGGTTCAACGCGAGTTTCAGACGGCCCCACGGGTTGCGACCCGTGGGGCCGTTTCTTTCGTCACGTTGCGTCTGCTGCGCATATCCGCCCCACCTCGCAGGGTCAGCGCCGCGTTGCAGATTCGCGGCACGGGGGGACGATAGCTTTAGCATTCGGCGATTGCTTCGCGCCCTCCGTCCGCTCACAACACCCGCTGCATCCATGACCAAGACCCAGACGCGACCAACCTCAGCTGTCCAGACTCCGCTGGAGACCTACCTGCGCGAGATCAACGAGACGGCGCTGCTTTCGGCCGACGATGAACGAGAGCTGGCGGCTGCAATCGCCGACGGCGACACGCGCGCCCGTGATCGCATGGTCCGCGCCAACTTGCGGCTGGTGGTGAACATCGCCCGCAGCTACGCCGGTCGTGGGCTCAGCCTGCAGGACCTGATCGAGGAGGGGAACCTTGGTCTGTTGCGGGCGGTCGAGGGATTCGACCCGTCGGTGGGCACGCGGTTCAGTACCTATGCCAGTTACTGGATCAAACAGTCGATCAAGCGTGCCCTGATCAACACGGCCAAGACGATCCGCATACCGGCTTACATGGTCGAGCTGTTGAGCAAATGGCGTCGCGCCAGCGCGCGGCTCAGCGAAGAGCTGGGGCGCACGCCCACGCCCGAAGAAGTCGCCCGCGTCCTGGGGCTGCCGCGCAAGAAGCTGCCGATCATCAAGAAGGCGATCCGCATCTACAACAGCACGCCGCAGACCGACCAGTCCGAGGCGGGTTGGTCACTGGGCGAGATGGTCATGGACGAGAATTCCAAGACGCCCGAGGACGAACTGGTCGACGTCGACACGATCCGCCAGGTGATGCACCTGTTGGACGAACTCGAACCGCGCGAGGCGACGGTGCTGCGGATGCGTTTCGGCCTGGACGACACAGAGCCCTGCACGCTCAAAGAGATCGGCGAATCGCTGGGGCTGACCCGCGAGCGAGTGCGACAGATCGAAACGGAAGCCCTGGGCAAATTGGCCGAAAGCCTGGGCGAAAGCAGAAGTTGAATTCGGGGCGGTTCTTAGCGCTCAGATAAACTCGACGCGCCGGTGCATTTCATCCGCCGCAAGCACGTCGTGGATGAGCTTGAGCGAGGCAATAATCTTGCCGATGGAGCGCAATCCCTTTCGGCAGAAGATGATGCCGGCACGTTCAATGCCGACGGCCGCGTGATGCAGGTGATCGCCGTCGTGGGTGACGAGGACCCGCCGCTCTCTGAGGCCCCAAGTCAAAAAACACCCTGTCTGTATCGGGTATAGCTGTAGTATTTCGGACGATCGTCGAGCCGAACATGCAGCCATGCGACTCCACCACCCGCGGTGCTGAGCCAAACGGGCCGATCTGAGACCCGTTCGTTCATGGCGTGTGCGACGGTTCGCCACAATGATTGAATTTGTGTTTCGGGAGCAGATCGGACGAAGGAACCCAGGTGTCCATAAATATTGGCGTCTGTGAGCGGGCACGGCACCACCAACACGGCATCGCCGCCGAGGTTCGGAAACGCTACGACGTCTTTGTCAGTGTCGAAGAACGCTGCGAAGGCCGACTCTTCGACCGGGCGCGCGAGACCATCGCTGCGCACGACGACGAACTCGAATGGTCGGTTCAGCGTGGAAGACGTTACGGGCGGAGTCTCCCAGCGAAATGAGGGAAACGGGCACTCGACCAGCAGATCGTTGAAATACGAACGAAACGAAGCATCGTCATGCCATCGCGCGAGAACTTCGGAATAAGGCGTAGAAGCACCATCGCATAGCAACGCGAACCGCAGCGCATGTCCGTCATTGACCTTGGTAGTGCTACACTGCCACATAATCTGCTGCCGCCTCACGTGCGTGTGTCATTGGAATGCCGAACAAAGCGGTAGGTGAAAACGGCCATTGACCTCACCAATTCCAGTCTGACAGCGTGGGCCGCGTGGGGCAATCTGACACGCCGGCAATCTCCCGCTGACAGCGTTGGCGGGGGGTGATATGATGGGCCGCGACAGCACCGGCCCGTCTGCTTCTTCTTGCGCATTAGCCAAAAGGATGTCCCATGAGCACGTCGGCGTCTTCCTCGCCTCCCGAGATCGACCTGGCCAGCCACATTCGGGCGATCCCCGACTTTCCCAAGCCGGGGATTTTGTTTCGCGATATCTCGCCATTGCTCGCGGCACCGGAGGTGTTTCGCGCGGCCGTCAAGCGGATGGCCGATCACTTTCGCGGGCGTGCGATCGATACGATCATTGCCGCCGAGGCGCGGGGTTTCATCTTCGCGGCGCCGTTGGCGATCGAACTCGGCGTCGGCTTCGTGCCGGTGCGCAAGCCGGGCAAGCTGCCTTTTGACACGCACGCCTTCCACTACGAGTTGGAGTACGGCACCGACACGTTGGAAATCCATACTGACGGTCTTGAACCTAACCAGAACGTGCTGATCGTTGACGACCTGCTGGCAACCGGCGGCACGATCGAGGCCTGTTGTCGGCTGGTCGAAAAGGCGGGGGCACGCGTGGCGGGCTGCGCGTTTTTGATCGAGCTGACGGCACTCGGCGGCGCCAAACGCATCGCGCCCCACGAGGCTTTCAGCCTGATCCAGTACGACGACTGACTGGAATAAGACCCCCTCGGGCCTCTCCGCCGAAGACGGGGGAGAGGGATTTGCTACCTTAAGATGATACGCATCGGCATTGTCGGTTGTGGTCGCATCCTGGCGGCGCACTTGCGCGGCTATCGACTGTTGCGCGAAGCGGGCTTCGACGGTTTTCGCATCACGGCCCTCTGTGCCCGCAACGAGCGCGACGCCCTGATGTACGTCCGGCGCGGGCAAGGTCCGCCGCAGCGCGACGCCTGTAGCAGCATCGCGGGCGATCCGTTGGCGGTCGGCGATGAGTATCTTTCCGACTTCCAAGCGACCGACGACGTCGCGGTGTACACCGACTACCGCGAGATGATGGCGACGGCGCCGATCGACGCCGTGAACGATCTGACGACTCATGCGCTGCACCACCAGGTGGCAGCGGCGGCGTTTTCGGCGGGCAAACACCTGATGTCGCAGAAGCCGTTGGCCGTGAGTGTGCGGGCGGCCCGCAAGATGTGCGACGAGGCCGACGCCCGTGGACTCACTTTCGGCGTCTTCGAGTGCTTTCGGTACATGCCCGAAACGCGGCGGCTGAAATGGTGGTTCGTGCCCGAGCGCGGCGGTCGGCTGCAGATGCTCCTGGTCGGATACATCGGCGCCTGGTGGGCGCCGGACTTTGTCGTCGCGCATACGCCCTGGCGGCACGTCCGCGAGGAGGGAGGCGGCATCAGCCTCGATCTTGGCGTGCATTTTTTCGATCAGATCCGACACCTCGCCGGGGAGATCCACACGGTCTCGGCGCAAACCGCCGTCGTCGAACCGCGGCGCCGGTTCGATTCGCAGTCCGGCCGAAGCGGTGAGTCGATCGCTTGCGACGCCGACGACACCTGTTTTGTCGCGTTCGACACTGAAGCGGGTGCCGTCGGGCAGATTTCGGCGAGTTGGGCCGGTCACGGCGAGGCGACCGTGCTCGGCGAGGGATCGGTGTTCTACGGTGAGCGGTCGCGCACGACTGGCGACCGGCTGAGCCGCGACGACGGCACGTGCGGTTCGTTGGCCGAGGTCTATGCAGCCGAGTCATCGGTCCAGCAGCGTGGAGATGACTTTCCCTTGGGGCTCTCGGACAGCTTCGCCCTGGCCCAGTACGACTGGCTGCGAGCGGCGGCCGCCGGCGAGCAGCCCGAAACCAGTGGCCGTGAGGGACTTCGCGACCTGGCGGCGGCGTTTGCCATCCTCGAATCGGCCCGGGCCGGCTGCCGCGTCGTGGTCGCCGACGTCCTTGACGGCACGGTCGACGCCTACCAGCGCCCGATCGACGAGCGGTTCGGGCTGATCTGAACGCGGACCAACTCGGCCGCATCACTGGGTTGCCCCCGCCGGCTGGCGCGTCGGTGGCCGGTATTTCGAGTGCCCCCCGAGGCCGATTTCTTGCTCCGGGGTTGGCCTCTGCCTAGCATGGAAGTTGTGGGGCGGTGGTTCCGGTTATGCGTGTTGTGACCCTGCGGGAGGGTCGTCATGAGTCGATCGATGTCGGCCGGTCCGGTCGCTGTGATGTTTGCGCTCACGCTGTCGTTGTTGCTGGCAGGGGGACATGTTGCGCATGCGCAGTTCGTCGCCGGCGCATCGTCGCTGGCGCTGCCGACGGAGCGAAGCGGCGCACGAGTCGTGCGATACCAAGTGCCCACGAACGTGCCGGGGCGTTACTACGCACCGAGGTTCGACGGCAGTGACGCGCCGGGGCCGCTCATCATCACGCCCGGCCAGATCGTGGAGCGGTACCGCAAAGCGGTCGACGACGTGGACCGGTCCGCGGCGGGCTCGTCCGCGACTCGGCACTCCGAGACGCGTTTGTCCGGCGTGGCCGATCGCAAGATGGAATACTGGGTGCTGCAAAGCGCACCGGCGCGTCATGCGCTGACGGCCTACCAACCGCCGCTGAACAACGACGCCAACTCGGGGACGGAAACGTTTGCCGATAACCCGGCCGAGGACGCGGCCGAGGATGCACCGCCGGCGCCGCCGGCCGAATTGTTCGAGCCGACCGCTCCCGCGACCGTCGCCCCGGACATCGACCAGTTTTATTCCCAGTCGTATGACGACGCAGCGCACTTCCTCGACACGTGCTACGCGTCACCTCGTCGGTTTGGCCCCTATCCCAACGTGGGAAACTTCGACGAATGCCTGGGCTACCACGGTGTTGGCAACCAGCATAGCGCCGACTTCGGTGCGGCCGGTTTCCTCTACGGCACGCCCGGCAACACCTGGTGGGACTTCTATGGCTATCCCTACCTGGGTGCGCGGTTGAGCTGGGCCTGGCCGTTCTGGCGGTTCGGCTACTTCGGCTGGGGTTGGCCCGGTTGGGGCTGGGGCGGACTGGGTTATGGCGGCTTCGGATACGCGGGCTATGGCTATCCGGGCTACGGTTACTTCGGAGCCCGTGGCCTGGGCTGGTGGGGCTACAACCCCGGCTACCTGCGGGGCTGGGGTGGCCGCTTCGGCTATCGCGGCAACTACCACTGGTGAAGCAGTCACCGACGTCGCAGCGATGCGTAACCGTCGCACCTACCTGCGGAGGCGGGGCACTCTCCTGCCGAGGCTGGGCGCTCTGGCGCCGGATGCACCGGTCGCAACATCTGCGCATTCCGGTTCAACGGAACGTGCCGGCGGAACGCGCCACCGTGTGCCATGATCGCTGGCAGCAGCGTACGTTTGATTGAGCCGCACGGCGTGCTGCGCCGAAGTAACAGAGTAAGCCCCCGATCGAGATTGAAGTCCATGTCGCGCCGCGCTTCGCTCATATGTTTGACGCTTGCCACGCTGTTCGTGATGAACGGCTCGATGGCGGGTGTCGAGGCCCACGGGGCCGAGGTCACCGCCGCTTCGTCGACGCGCTGGAGCCAGTTCGGCTCGCCATCGCTACGGACGGCGCCCTCGGCGGGCCGGTTCGGCGGCAGCCGGGCTTCCACAAACTCGACCGACGCAGCAACTGCCGACGTGGTCATCGCGGATGACTCGGTTTCGAGCGGCGCAACGCGATTGATCCGCTCGGGCGCAGCGTCGTCTGACGTGGTCGGTGGACACGAACCACCACCGAACTACAACTTCAGAGACCCGGCGTACTATCCCCACGCCGGCCTGGGTTTCCCGATCCGCTCGGACCACGGCACGTGGATCGGCGGGCGGCAGGGCGTGCGCTACTGGACCCATCGCCGCTATTACGAAACCGATTATCAGGCCACGTTCCAGTGGCGCTGGTAGCGCTGGATGATCCCGGCGATCAACTGCTGCGGCCTTGTTTGGGGGGCGGACGGCGTTGAGGGTTGGCGGCGTCACCCGTCTTACGATCGTTTGCGGCCTCGGCGCCGGCTTCCTTATCGCCGACCGGTTTGCTAAGCGCGATCCTCACGTCGACGGCCTGGACGAGGCCCGGCGTCACTTCGGCGCCCTCGACGTCGACATGATCGCCGACGGCGACGAGCGAGGTGTCGCTCACCTCGATCTGCACCGTGGGTTTCTTGCCCAACTCGGCGCGGACTTGTTTCCGCGAGGCGGCCACGGTCATCTGCGGTCCGACGAGCCGGCTGATCGGGCCGCGCACCGTGTACGGCAGCGTGTGGTCGTTGGGCGTGTCGCTGATCACGCCCGGCTGAGTGCGCGGCGAAGGCGTGAGCACCAGCAGCTTTTCGACCGGCTCAAGCGCCATCGTCTTTTGCGGGTTGAGCAACGTGTCGAACTGCACGAGTACACCGGTGCGGAGCACTTCGGGCCCGGCGTCGCCCACGATCGTCACCCTGGTCTTTTGGGGATGTACCTGCACGACGTAGGTCTTGCCTTCGGCGTCGACGGTGATGGCGCTTTGCTGCAGGTTCGCGATCTTGCCCGAGAATTTGCTGAAACGCAGCTGTTGTTGCATGCGGAGCAGGTTGGCGGCCTGGGCGTCGCGCTGTTGTTCGAGCCGCCTCCGCTCGGCGTTGCTCTGCAGCGTTGGCAGTTGAGCCCACACGCTATCGGTCGCGGCGAACAGAACAATCCCGACGGCCAAAAGTGCCATCCTGGTGCGCACCGGTACAGCGACTTGCTGGAGCATGGGCCTCTCCTCAAAGGTCTCGACGCACGGCAAGCTGCTGACGCAGGGCGACGGTGACGCGCAGCGAACAGCCGATTCAGAACGGGAATTCACGACTCATCGAGAATAACCGAATTGGCGGGAGTTTTCCATTGCCGCGTGGGGGAGAGCCGGGCGCGGTGCGTCAGCAAATCGGCCGAGCCGGCGGTTGCCAGGCGCTCGCCGCAGCGTCACAATGTGTTCGGTGGAACCAAGTTGCACGCGGCGCGTGTGACCGACCTTCTCTGCAAATCTTGCTCCTGCCGCCGACGGACCCCCTATGCCGAGTAATGCGAAACGGATCACGGTGCCCACATTTGTGGGCATGAAGGCCGCCGGCCAGCGGATCGCGATGCTCACCGCCTACGACTATCCCACGGCCATGCGGCTCGACGCGGCCGGCGTCGATGCGCTGCTGATCGGCGATACCCTGGCGATGGTTGTGCAGGGCCAGGAGACCACGCTGCCCGTCTCGGTCGACCAGATGATCTACCACGCCGAGATGGTGGCGCGGGCCGTGCGGCGGGCGCTGGTCGTGATCGACATGCCGTTTCCCACGTTCCACCTGGGGATCTCGCGGACGATCGAAATTGCCGGCCGGATGCTCAAGGAATCGCGTTGCCAGGCGGTCAAGCTCGAAGGAGGCGCGCAGCAGGCCGACGTGATCGCCGGGCTCGTCGGGGCGGGCATCCCGGTGATGGCGCACTGTGGCCTGCGTCCGCAGAGCGTGCACGCACTCGGTGGTTACAAGGTGCAGCGCGACGAGGACCGGTTGCTGCAGGATTCGTTGGCCGTCGAGGCCGCCGGTGCGTTTGCCGTGGTGCTCGAGTGCATCCCGGCCGAGGTGGCAACAAAGATTTCCGCGGAGTTGAAAATCCCCACGATTGGCATCGGCGCTGGAGCGGGCTGCGACGGGCAGGTGCTGGTGACGCACGACCTGCTGGGGCTGACGATCGGCCGCACCCCGCGGTTTGTGCGCAAGTACGCCGAGCTAGGCAAAGCCACCCAAGAGGCGGCCGAAGCCTACTGCGCCGACGTCCGCGCCGGCACGTTCCCGGGTCCGGAAGAGACGCTGAACTGAGGTGACACGTTTCACCTTTTGCGACGCCGAGGCCGCGCGGTGACGCCCGCCGCCAGGCCGACGACGAGCAGGGCGCACGACATTGGCTCCGGCACGGGTGTCGTCACGACACCTGCGCCGTAGTTTGACGCCCAAGTGAGATAGTCGATTCCGTTTACGGCACCGTCGTGGTTGAAGTCGCCGTCGTTGGGCCCGTCGATTACGTCGGGAGGATCCATCGCGTCAAAATTGGCGGCCCAGATGAGGTAATCGTTGCCGTCGACCACTCCATCCGAGTTGGCGTCGCCGTCCTCGGGCCCGGGAACGAGCTCATAGACCGCGAACAGTGTGTTGCCGCGTGCTTCGAGCCAGACGTGAGCGCTCGACGGTGCGGCATTGAGGTCGAAAAAGGCAGCGGCGTCGACGTCGACGTCACCGGGATCAAATCCGAGCAAACTTCCCGCCGCAGCGACCATCCATTCGTATTTCGCGTGTGTGTCGAAATCTTCGAGCGGCCCCACGGCGCCACCGCCGTCGAGACTTGTCAGTTCGAGCGCGACGGGCGCCCCCTCGGTGCCGGCGAAGGCGAGCGATGCTCCCACGCTCAGCAGATCCCAGCCGATTCCCGGCAAGGCTACGGGATCGGGCATTTCGATGCTCAATGTCGCGGCAGCGCCGAGGGTGAGATTGCCGGCCGCGGTGAGGCTACCGATGGTGTCACCTGGCCGGACGTATGCGCCGTCGGCGACGAACAGATCATTGATGATCGTGCCGCCGCCGGAGATTTGTTTGTTAGCGCCTTGCACGCCCACTTCAAAGTAAGCACCGTCGTCGAGCAATGTGAGAGACTCGCCCTGACGCGCCCAGAGCGACGCAGCAAATTCGGTATATCCTTCCCCGGTCCCGCTGGCGATCAGGTTGAGTGATGCGTTGACGTCGTTTGACACGATCTGGCCGCGGAGACCGACCCCGAGGACTGGATTTGCGATGGACGTGTCGGCCCCGACGTGAAGGTCGTCGAGGTTCAGTTGTCCCAGCCCGACTTTGCTGAGCGTGACGCCGTTGCGGAGGATCGTCGGCCCCACGACGGAGATTGTGCCGTCGTATGGGTCTTGCGAAGAGTAACGTCCTGCGTCGAAAGACGCCTGGAAGGTGAGCAGGGCCGAGTCGCTTTGCACGTCGACTGTGCCGGCCAAGACGAGTTCAGCGCTATAGACGGCCACGGCGCCGCCGTCGAGGATAAAGTCGTTGTTGCAGACACCGTCGTCGGTGCCCCGAGGATCGAACTCGACGACTCCTCCGGTCAAGTGGACAGTTCCCGACCCCACGCCTCCATATAAAAGTTCCGCGGTGACAAGACCGTCGTGGATGTAGAGAGGCCCCGAGAAGTGTTCCATCGGCGCAAGCCCCGTTGTACCCGAAATCCGCAGTTTCCCCGGCGTCGTCTTGACGAACTCGGCATCGCCGTGAAGTTCCGCGAAGATCAACCCGGATTCGACTTCGTATCGGTCGGCTTCGACCGGGGCACCAAAGAGCCCACCCCCCTGTTGAAGATACAGCGTTCCAACGTCGACGGGTTGTTGGGGGACAAAGTTGAGATGGAATTCAGCTGCTTCGACGTAGAGTTCCGTGTCGACCGGCAGCGAGGCTTCGCTGGTAAATGTTACCTCGCTTCCGCGTACGTACGTTGCCCCCGAGTATGAATTGGCACCACTGATGATCACGTTTTCCAGCGAGGTGTCAATGACGAGGTCGACGGTACCCGCGGGGCCATCGGTGATGTTGGCGCTCACTTCCATGCCTTCGTACAGGAAGAGTTGGTTGATCCCGGAAGTGAGCGTGCCGTTTTCAATCACTTCGAGCGAATTCGCCCGCCAACCGATGATGCCTCCCGACGCGACGGTCAGCGTGTGTCCGTCAAGGTCAACGTCGCGCTCGCCCGAGTTAAACGGTCCCGCGAAAACGAGTGAGTTGAGCGTCACGTCGGCCGTGAGTGGTGACTGGCCGCTCACGATACGAACGTTGTCCGTCGGTTGTGCGAGGGCCACCTGGCTGGGGCGACCGTTGGGCGAGAGTGGAACCACGCCTCGACTTTCGGTGTACGTGGCAAAATCGGTTTGCAGGAAGTTCAAGTTGTCGCGATTTTCAGCGACCGCCCAACCGCCGATAATGCCATGATCGAGCGAAGGTGGTGTTTGCAAGAAGATATGCGCGGCGTGCGCGTCGACGTCGCCGAGGTTAAAGTTGCCCTCTGCGCGAAACAGCACCGTGGCGACGTCGTCCCGAGTTAGCGTGCCGACGTTGACCAGGGAATCGTCGTCCGCCTGCAGGGCAGAGTGGGCCGATTCGAGCAGTACGTTAGCGATCGTCCCAGTGGTACCGAATCCGGTGAACTCGCCACCACGCAGTCGGACGTTGGCGTCGCCGTGCAAACCGGGGGCAGCGGCGCGAAGCTCGCCGCCGGTGTTGACGATGATGTCGCTGGAGTGGGCAATCGAACCGCCGATGTCGAGGGTGGCGCGCTCGCCACCGCGCCCAATCGTTGTGGTGCCCGTATACGACGCGTCCGATTGAATATGGACCGGTTGGCCAAAGACAGTCAGCGCACCGCCGCTGACGTCGCCATAAATTTGAGTGTCGCCGCCTCCTTGGATGACCGAGCCCACGTCGCCAAGCTGAACGTCGCCAAATAGACCACCCCTGGACAGCAAGGCGCCAGTCACGGGCAGGCCAAGACCGTTGTTCAGATCGATGTCGACGTCAAAGTGCGACTCGACGCGAACTTCCAGCGTGGCGTGTTGAGCTGCCTCTATGCGCGCGGTGGCGCCCGTCGCGACATCATCGTCGCTGAGGTGTAAGATGCCGCCGTGGACGTGATATTGAACGTCGTCCTGAACCAGAGTCATTGCCCGTTGCGGTGTCCATTTGTGGACTTCTTCGACGCCCTGTATGCCGATGTCGATGCCACCATTCCAGATGTCCACGACGGGATCGTCCGACGCAAACACGGCAGCGGTACCCGCGATGAAGCCGTCCTCAATCTTGATTCGCCCGAAATGTGCGTCAGCATTGAAGTACAACCCGCCGGCGACACCTGCATTGGACGTGGGCGGCCGCGCCGGTGAGAATCGGCCAAGCACAAAGAGTTCGTCGGCCTCGACTTGCACGTTCAAAATAACGTTTTGCCCGAATTGACCGTCGCTGCGAACATTCTGAAATGTCAACGCGCCGGTCAGAGAGACGGGGTTGTCATCAAATGTCTGGTCATAACCGCTACCGTTGCGGAAATAGAAGCTGTCGCCCGTGACTCCGCCGCTCAACCTCAATTTGCCGCGGGCGCCAAAATTGCCCTGCGAGACGAACTCGCCTTCGTAGCCTGCCGGAACGTGGATCGGCCCCTGGAATTCTCGTATTTCATCAGACACGTTCGACATTCCCGAGAACTCGATGCGGCCGCCGGCAAGAGTGAAGTATTCATTGCCGACTTCGCCCGACTGAAGCGTGTCGAGCGCGAGCACACCGCCGGCCAGAATGGTCGTGCCGTCGGCCGCGCCCGCCGTGGAAGTTCCCAGTTTCGCGCCGTTCGATAGAATCACGCGACCCTGCTCGATCGACAATGGCCCCGTCCAGGCGTCGTTGTCGCCATCGAGGGTGAGAAAACCAAGGCCCGTCTTGCGGATACCTCCGTCGCCCAGAAGTCCCCCAGGTAGCCGTAGCTTCGAGAACGCTGACGGCAACGCGAATTCGGCCGTCTGAGCAGATGCAATCTCCAGACCAGGATATACGGCGACCTCGCCGGAGTGATGAGAAACCAGTATGCGACTTTCTGGCAGCCCGCCGGCGTCCATGATCAGAGTGTTTGCGCCCGTGAGGTTGATTGGCCCGCGGGTGGTGACGTCGAAAGCGCCAATCGTGAAGTCACTCCCCAGCGCGATATTCGCCGCAACCGTGGGAGGATCTTCAATCGTGGCGACATCACCTGCCACGTTGGGAACACCACCCGTCCAATTGGCTGGATCATCCCAGACGCCGGAACCTGGGAGGGCCCAGGTGCCGTCAGAACCGAATGCGGATGCGGCGCCGTTCGCAATGACGAGAACAAGTGGCAACGCGCGCCACAGAATCCTGCCTATCATGCCCAATCCCCAGTGAGATGCGGCACCCGACGCGTTCGTCGAACAACACGAACGACAGCGGAAGAGTCACCGTCAGATAGCTAAATGCTATCCATGACGGAAGTCGCCCGCAATGAAAAAGCGTACATCTGGAGGAAATGGAGGGGTCCGCCCGACATTCAAATTGCGGTATCGAGGCGGCTCTGTCGCCGACAAACAGACGGCGGCAACGAGGTTTCCCCGCGCATCAAGCGCGCCGTGCTTGTCCGTATCGGGCGCGCCCATTTTCGCGGGCCGAGGTGCCTCTGACAGTCGTGACGAATCCCCTCCGACGCACGTGTCGGGCCTTACTTCGGCGCCACGGTGCAGGTGATGCGGCGGCCCATTTGCCGGGGAGGTTGCTCGACCTTGGCAACGTCTTCGAGTTGCGCGAGCAGTTCGTTGACGACGCGCTGACCTTCTTCGACGTGGGCCATCTCACGGCCCCGGAAGATGACGGTGACGACGACCTTGTCTTTGTGCTGCAAGAACTGCCGCGCGCGATTGACCTTCACCTGGATGTCGTGCTCGCCCGTCTTGGGACGAACGCGGATTTCCTTGGTCTTGGTCTGGTGGGCGTGGCTTTTGTGCTGGCGCTTTTTCTGCTGATACTTGAACTTGCCGTAGTCCATGATGCGGCAAACGGGCGGCCGTTCGTCAGGGGCCACCTCGACGAGATCGAGATCCGCCTCGCGCGCGCGCTCCAGCGCCTCTTCTGTAGGAATGATGCCGAGTTGTTCGCCGTCGTTGGTAATGACACGGACGGGACTCACGCGGATCTGGTCGTTGAGCCGAAGCGATCGTTCGATGGTCGGATTCCTTTGTGTGGGACTCGGTGTTGCCCCTGAGGCAAATGGTGACAGGTTGCCAGCCGGCACATCGCCAAAGCAGCGTCAGCGGGCACAATCGGCCCGTACGAACGCCGCCGGCAGGCGGCGCGGCAGACCGTTTAGTATCGGGGGGGCGTGGTCGTGGCGTCAACAGGTTTTCGCCAGGATTGTTACAATCCTACCACACCATTTCTCCCTAGGGCGCCGGTTCTCGGTGGGATAGCGGCAGAGCCGAGGGGGAGACGCTGGTAGATCTTGAACCAGGCGTGGGCCCGCCGGGTGACGGTAGCGATTTGCCGTGTTCCTGTGGCGGCAACCGTCAAGTCTTCCCGTTCCGAGGTGGCCAGCGTACCCCGGCTGGCTGCTCACTGGGCGACTTGTTCGTTGGGCGACGGGCTCACTTGGTGATTTGACTCACTGGGCGATCTGGTTCACTGGGCGATCTGGCGGACGGCCCGCTCGGCGGCTTCCTGGCTGAGACGCGCAACGGCCGCTTCGAGCGGCATCGCCCCCAGTTCACCCTCGATGCGGTCGCGGACGGCCACCGTGCCCTCGTCTTGTTCGCGGCCGCCAACCACGAAGATGTAAGGAACCAGCAGCAGCCGGGCGTCGCGGATTTTTGCGCCGATCTTCTCGGCCCGATAGTCGCCCGTGACGCGCAATCCGGCGTCGGCGAGTCGTTTTTCCACCTGACGGCCATACTCGGCGAACTTTTCACTCACACAGGCAACGCGGACTTGCTCGGGCGCCAGCCAGAGCGGAAAGGCCCCGGCGAAGTGCTCGATCAATACGCCGACAAACCGCTCGAACGAACCCAACGGGGCGCGATGGATCATCACCGGTGTGTGAGGTCGGTTGTCGGGACCGATGTACTCCAGCCCGAACCGCTCGGCGCTGGGCAGGTTGTAGTCCAACTGCACGGTGCCGAGTTGCCACTCACGCTCCAGGCAGTCCTTGACGACAAAGTCGGCTTTGGGACCGTAGAACGCCGCTTCGCCCGGCTCGACTGAAAGGTCGGGGAGGTTCATCGACTCGCACACCTCGCGGAGCGACGCCTCGGCACGGTCCCAGCTTTCCGGCTCGCCGACGTACTTGTCGCTCGTGGGATCGCGGAAGCCCAGCCGAACGCGAAAATCGTCCAGGCCCAGCGAATGCAGCACCTCGAGCGTCATCTCGATGCAGCCACGGAATTCGTCGGCGACCTGTTCTTCGGTGCAGAACAGGTGGGCGTCGTCCTGGGTGAAGCCGCGCACGCGGGTCATGCCGTTCAACTCGCCCGACTGTTCGTAACGATAGACGGTGCCGAACTCGGCCAGCCGCACCGGCAGGTCGCGGTAGCTGCGCGGTCGCGACTTGTAGATCATGATGTGGTGCGGACAGTTCATCGGCTTGAGCAGATAGCGCTCGTCCGCGGCGATCTCGATCGGCGAGAACTGACTGTCGGAATAGTACGGATAATGGCCCGAGGTCTCGTAGAGTTCGACGCGGCCGATGTTGGGAGTGTAGACCGGGTCGTAGCCGCGTTTGACGAGTTCCTCGCGGATGTAGCTTTCCAGTTCGGTGCGGATCGTGGCACCGCGGGGCAGCCAGAGAATCAGGCCCGAGCCGACCATGGGGTCGATGGTGAAGAGGTCGAGGTTCTTGCCCAGGACGCGGTGATCACGGCGTTTGGCCTCTTCGAGCCGAGTGAGGTACTCGTCGAGGTCCTGCTTGCTGAACCAGGCGGTGCCGTATAGCCGCTGGAGTTGTTTGCGCGAGGCGTCGCCCTTCCAGTAAGCGCCGGCAACGCTGAGCAACTTGAAGGCGCCGATCGCCTTGGGGGAGGGCACGTGCGGACCGCGGCAAAGATCGATGAACTCGCCCTGACGGTAGAACGACAATACGCCTTGGTCGGCCAGCCCGTCTTCAATGTGCTCGACCTTGAGGGGTTGGTGCAGGTCGCGACAGATTGCGATCGCCTTCTCCCGGGGTTCTTCGATCCGCTCAAACGCCTCGTCCTGCCGGACGATGTCGGCCATCTCTTTCTCAATGGCGGGGAAGTCATCCTCGGTGATGGGACGCTCGAGGTCGAAATCGTAATAGAAGCCGTTGCCGGTGGTCGGTCCAAACGCCAGGCCGACCCCGTCGAACAGCCGCATCACGGCCCGGGCCATCACGTGGGCGCACGAGTGCCGCATTACGGCCAACGCCTCGGGATCCTTCTTGGTGAGCAGCCGGAACTTCACGTCGCCCTGGCGGGGGAGAATGCGGTCGAAGCCGACGACCTGGCCGTCAACTTCGCCGGCTAGCGTGGCCTTGGCCAAACCGGGGCCGATCTCGGCGGCAATGTCGATGGGGCGAACGTCGTGGTCGTACTTGCGAACCGATCCGTCGGGCAGATGGACACTGAGCATGGTGGGAGAAAAACGAGCCGATGAAAAAAGGAAAAAGGGCGGAAAATGACAACGCACATAGGAGCCCCGCACACGCGGAAACGTCCCTGCCGCGGCGGTGCAGGCCGGTGCAGCCGGCCACCCAGTATAGGCCTCTTGCCACTGGCGTCCTAGCTGGACTGCCACGGCAACCGCGTGAGGCACCGCCGCGATCGCGGGCAGCCCCCGTCCGGCATAACCCCGTCGCTCGTCGCCACCAGTCCGGAGGTGCCATGCATGCATCCCGCGTCGCCGTCCCCCCGCGCCGCAGCAGACATGCCGGACGACTTGACCGCCGGTCGCCGTGAGACTTGCACACCGTGAGACTTGACGCACTGGGAGCGACGTGCCACATTTGACGTGCTCGCCGCAGCCCCATCGGTGGGACCACTAGGGCATCGGGCGGGTTCGCCGAGCCACGATGCTTGGAAAAGTGTCGGTGTAGTATCGATGAAGAATCGATGTCGCCGGTCGCGGTGAGACACGAGTGCGGAGCGCCGGTTAGGCACAAATGAGACCGCCGTTTCGCGTCGAACCGGCCAAACGAGTGTGTCGACGTGGGTCGGGCTGGCCCGCCGGCAACAGATTTACGCACCAGACGGTTGCAGCAAGGGCGATTAGCTCAGTTGGTTAGAGCACTAGCTCGACAAGCTAGGGGTCACTGGTTCGAGTCCAGTATCGCCCACTCGGTAGGGATGCATAACGCTGCACCAAGGTGCATAACGTTGTTTCCTCGGGAGTTTTCGTCTTCCCGATTTTGTATGCATGGTAGTGCGCTATTGTGCTGGTGCGCTTTTTGGTGCGCCTCGACCCCCAGGCTTCTCGCCTGGTCAATGTGTTCGGGCAGTGGCCTGAGGTAGTTGGTCACGGCGACCCTTGGCGAATGTCCCATGAACTTGGCTACCGACTGGATCGGCGTCCTTTCCACAAGTTCCGTCTCAAACGAGGCCCGTAGCGCGTGCCACAGCTTGGGCCACGGCTCTAGGCCCGCTTTGCGGATTATATCCGAAAACCGCTTGCGGAGGTTGGTGTTCCGCCAGCCCGCTTCGCTGTCGGCCTGCGACCGATGTTTTGAGACCACGTAGACCACACCCTCCTCCGCCTCGTCGAACGCCTCCTGCAACGGCTCGACAAGCACGTCATAGAGTGGGATCTCCCGCTGGCCGCCACCAGCATGATGCTTTGTCTTGGGCGACGGCACGGTGATCAATTTGCGACTCCAATCAATATGCCGCCACTCGAGGCTGAGGGCCTCTGAGGGCACCCTGAGTCCCGCAAATCGTGACAAGCAAATCAACAGCCTCCATTCGGCGTCAGGTGCGTGGTCCAGCACCCGGTAGATCGTCTCGCGATTCACGAAGACGTTGCGGGACTCGTCGATCGTGCCGGCCACGGAGACACGGCTGAAGGGGTTTTTGGGGATCAACTCCCGCTCGGCCATGGCGCCGAAGAGCATCACGGCAAACCGCAACCGTTTGTCCGTCGTCGCCGGCCGCCGCGGCTTGCCGTTCTTCTTCTTTTTGGCCATCAAACAAGTACGGAAGTCGAGTGCATCGGATCGGGTGATACTGTGGATCGATCGCTCTGGGCCGAAGAACTCAAGCAGATCGCGGGCCCCCTGGTCCCAGGCCACCTTAGTGCTGGAAGCCACGTCCTGCCGCTGGTCGACGTAAAACGTAATGAACCCGGCCAACGTCGATCGCTCGCGGGATCGGATCAGTCCATGTTTGGCAAGATCGTCAGCGAGCTTGGGCCGGCGGTCAGGAAGTTTTGCCACCCATTCGGCCAGCTCGGTTTCCCAGGGCGTGTCGCCGATCTTGGCGACGATGAGACGCTCGATGTTCCTCTTGATCGCGAGACCCTGCTGAATGCCAATGCGACCGAGACGGATGTGGCGGCGCTGACGTTCATTCGGCCAGTTGAAACTGACACGACGCACGACACGGCCCTCAACCTTTGGGCCTGGAATCAGACTTGCCATTGCAACGGAATCCTTTGTTGATCATCAATTTGCGTTCACCCCTCACGCAGGGGGACTCGTTCGAGCGAGGATCGTACCTCGCGGGTCGGGACTTGCAAGGAATGTGTTTGCTTGGGCGAACCTGGTCCATCTCGTCACGGGTGGTTGGCGCTCAACCACCGCAACTTTTCCCAATCCGCCCTAGACGCGCGCGAAGAAGAAGCGCGCATTTCTATTAAGGGGGGAGTACGGAAAGTTGCGGAGGTTGCGCGTAAATTCCGTAGTTTTGGGTGTTAGCTTCATGTGAAAGTTGCCCATTTCCTCAGATTCACGTTTGCGTACTCGCGCCCGTCGGTGTTCCGCTTGGTGTCGACGGCCGGCACAGCGGCGTGCAGCCGTTGCCCGAAGACATTCGCAGGGGGCGGATTGTGGATGCCAGCCCGCTCGCACCATTGGACGAACTCACCGTACAGTTCGCTGCAGGGAACCGAGGCGCCCATCTCGACGACACACATTGCGTCAAAGAACGACCGGACGTCGCTGGCCAGGAACTCAGCCAGTCGCCGGTCCCGTTTGGTTGCCTCGGGCTCCATGAACCGCCGCTGCTTTTTGAGGTCGATCCAGCCTTCTCGGCTCCAGTTGAAAATGCCAGGCAGGCCGCGACGTAGTTTGTTCAAGAGGTCTGGGTCCTCGTTGCCCAGGAACGACTTCGTAGTTCTCAGGAACAAAAATCTTGTGATGATCGCCGTCGATGCGTCCGGCAACTTGGGAATCTCGTTGCTGGCGATCACGAATCGCGTCGGCAGGATCGTCTCGATGTTGGTGCGACCCTTCCGTTGGATCGACACTCCGTCCCCTCCAATGATGCGAAGCAGGTTTTCGATCACAGGTTGTGTGTCTCGCGACGCGAACCGCGCGTCCGAGATGATCGCCAGGGGCTTGCCGGCCAACGGTTCCAGGCCGAACCGGTCGGCAAGGTTGGCGACGCTGGCGTCGTGGACGTTGTCAAGGCCGACCAGGTCACGCATCAGGTGCATCAGCGTGCCCTTGCTCGAACGTGGCGGCCCGGTGATATACAGCGCTTTTTGCAGGGACGTGTCGCCGCTGAGCAGGTATCCGCACCACTGTTGAAGCATGATGACTTGTTCGGCGTCGAACTGGTCGTGCAACAATTGCTCGAATTCCCTAGGTGGCTCCGCGGCTGGATCGATGTGGAAGTCGAGCGAGTGGAGGTTGAAGTAATCCGGCGTGTGGTCAAGACGCTCCATCGTTGCGAGGTCCCACAGGCCGTTGGCCGCCGACACCAATCCCGTCGCCGGCGGCCGACTATCGTCGCCACGTATCCAGAATGGCGACGTACGGTTGTCGAGATGTGACGAAGCGCGCAGCACCGCCAACGCGTCCCGCAACGTCCGCGAGGACGCAGGGAACGGACGCTGGCCGTCTTTGACGTCGATGACGGCATTACGCATCAGATACGCAAGACGCTTCTCGATAGCCACATCTGGCGTCTCGACGTACTGTCGTCCATTCCAGTGCATGAACACACCATCTGCCGAATACAACGTGCGTCGGCCGTCCTTCGTGTAGTGCCGACCGATCAGAGCGTCGACTGTCGGCCAGGCGTTGTCCTTGAACAGCACCAGGGGCTCGCGCTCATTGTGTGTCGCGGTCTCGTTGGTGGTATTCGCGGCAGTCGCAATACGACCGTTGGCAGTGTACGACTCGGTCTGGAATTCCAGCGCCTTGGAGATTTCGTCGGCGCCGAGGCGTTGCCACTTCTCCCGATGCTCGTCGTCGGTCGCATACAAACCGCTCGCCCGGTATAGCGAGTCGATTCGCCGTGCATCACGCGTCCAGAATGCAAAAATGCAAAGCAGCGACATTCGTGCGGCGGAGTGGTCACCGTCGTGATTGCCGGCCCAAAGTGCTTCAAACTTCACAGCCTGTTTGCTGCCGCGAATTCTCTCGATGATCTCTGCGTCGTCGAGCGAGATCTCACCGCTGGCCGGTGCCTTCGCCGTCGTCACCTTGGAATTCGAGAAGTATTTCGCCACCAGCTTGTCGATCGTCGCCTGTGCGTTGGCGACGCCGGGCGGTGTACCATCGACCTGGTTTCCAGTGACGGTGAAATAACGCCGACGGTCGTAGACCTCGATCTCGCTGTCTTTGTCGCCGCCTGGTGTGCCGGTCCGGCTGTCGACCTTCACACGTCGCCCGCTGCCGGGCAAGTTGCCACGGAGGAATACGTGAATGCCGCGACCGCTGGGGGAGTACTCGGCATAGCAGCCTGATTCGCGGACGATGGCCATCGCCCAATCCGCGACCTTGCCGTCGTCGGCCACGACGTGGTCCAGATCGATGCCGACGAACTCATCGTCTTCAGAGAAGACGAACCCAATGCCAGTGCAGCCGTTCGTCTCGACACGCTTTTTTGCCACGTCGATTGTGGACCAGGTCGACGGAGTATCAGTCTTGGCGCAGTTTCCGGTCTTGGCGTCGACGGGGAACTTCTTAGGCTTCCCGCCGTCGTCGGCGTCGACATACTTCCAGGTGATGAACTGCGGCAGACCCGCGAGTTCTGGCGGAAACTTCTGCGTTGCGATCATCGTTCCGTCCCTGTTATTCATCTTTCGCCGGCGTAACAGCGGGTGTGTTGCCCAAGAGCGCGTCGACCGACCCGGCCGCTTTCATCGCGTCAATGAAGGCATCGAGGTCCCGCACGTCAAAAAGCACGCGCGGCCGCTTCGATGCCACACCACCGAGACGCACGGTCGGAATCAAGCCGAGTTCTGCATACTGCGATAGCAATCGACCGTCTTCGCCGAGGCCGAGGTAACGGGATCCGGCACTCGTGCTGAGCAGACGTGCTGACGGGGGCAAGGGCAGAGGATTTGCATCAGACACGGTGACGCACCTCCACCGTTTTTCTCGTACGCAGCGCGGCGATCTCACAGACATCGAAGCACTGCTTACCATTGACGACTGACACGCCAACATCGCCAGTTGCAACCACGTCGAAGACGTTTTTCGCTCTTAGTCCTGTCAGGCTATCTTCATCAGGTTGAGGGAACCATAAGCGATACTCTACCGTGGAGAACGGATATGAGAGGAAGCGCTGTTCAGGTTTCAGCAGATCAGTTATCATCTGGGCAGTCTTTGGTGCTCTGCACCCGTTTGTGGCACACCCTGGATGCGGCTTCTAATTTCGGGCTACGATCAAATCCCTGAGCGTTGTTGCGTTCAGGGTATGCGCCGACTACGTGTGGGCAGCGTCGTCGGCTAGTGCTTCACGGTCGAGCCATTCCAGTAGCCATGAGCCGCGCATCACCTTGCGCCGGCCGATTCTTGCAAATCGCAAGCGACCTGCTCGCCGGGCCCCGTCCAGCGCAGAACTTGTGAACCGGGCGCCGATGATCAGTGCCTTGTCGTCGTAGATGGCCTCCGGCCGAATTGTGAATCCATTTCGCATCACGTACCTCATGACAAAGTCAGTGGATACGCTAATCATGCGCGCGCTGAGAATGGCGTCTAGCGCCGATTTTGCGCGCCGCGCGCAAATGGCGCGCTAATGGAGCGCCGCATCACTTGCGGCGAGAATGTTTCGGGCCCAAGTCTTTGACCAAGTAGTAAGCCTGGGTCTTGATCTCTTTTTTTCTCCACCGCACCCATCTGCCCGCGACCTTATGTCTGCCGAAAAGGCCCGACGGATGCTTTTCACCTTTCGATCGCATGTTTCTGAGTTCATCGATCGTTGGCGACTTGTTCCACTCATTCTGGTAAACGCGTGCGGTGATCCACTCATCGTTGTCGGTGTCAAGCGCAGGAGTCTTTTGTTCGATTTGCTCGATGGTTCGCTCGATGGCGGGCTTTGACTGGTGCTGGGTTTCATCGCATGGCAACACCACTTGGCTAGATATGATCTCAGTCTTCGATGCAACGCTCGGCAACGAGACGTCTAGCCGTTCCTGAATCATGGCGCGTTCGCGGAGAATCATCGCCTTGATTTCGTCGAAGACGTTGAAGTCAACCGAAGGTTCGAGTTGGCCTACTGTCTTGCGAACAACGTCCGGGGGGGACCAATTGGTCCCGGTTGCCAAACTAAGGGCTGCACCTGTGTGTTGCCGCATGAGTGCCCTCTGTGCCACTGCCGCAAAGTCCTGATGATCGAGGGAACAAAGCACACACATGTGGAACCACGCGATGGCTTCGCGCCCTCTGGTGTGGGCACTCGTAGCCACGCCCCACGGTTCACTAGGCCGTACCAGCGGAGTTACGGCGGATACTGCCGCCCTGCACCACTCGGAAGTCGCGAACTCCTGGTCCGCATTAGGCACGTAGACAAGCCGATGCCATGCGTCGTCAAACTTGGCAAGCGCCTGGGTGATGTAGCTGTCGACGAAGTCTTCGCCCACCGATTGCCGGCACTTGCTGCCAGTGTACGACCACAAGTATCGAATGTGGTCGATGGCGTAGATGATCACATCGCTGTATTCGCCAAGCGTCCGAATGGGCGCCGGCTCGTATGCAATGGCGTCCTCAACCGAAGCATTGAGGCCGATCGGTCGAATGATTTCGTCCGCCCACTTGGAAGCTGCCGACTTCGTCGTCTCTGCTTTTGGCTTAGCCATCCGCTGGACCTCCTCCTTAGTAAGCCGATTAGGCTGGCAGCGCAAAAGTAAAATTGCTGCTATTGTGGTCGCTATGATAAGCGTCCGGTCCAAAACCCGTAGGTGCGCGTAAGGGAATTATGGACTCGATTCCCGATCCTGCGTCGGCGACCGCCCGGGATCGCCAACGGCTTTACCGACTACGACCATCGTGCTCTTGGAAGGTCCTCTATCGCTTCGTCCGCCCACTTTCTGACGTCTCCGTTCTCCGGTAACCGAGTCGATTGCCAGGTTTTAAGTGATCGGCCCCGTTTGCCTATCATGCAACGCAAACCTTTGCGGAACGGCGCAGGTTGAGTCGTGACAATCGGTGCGACATAAGAGCAGGACGGGGGCGGTCTTATGAAAGTTCAAACGAACGGCGATGTTGAAGCGCATAACCAGAGGTTCCTACCGTGGCACTATCGAGTTTGTGGAACTGCGTGCTCGGATTGGCTGGGGCCAGCGTGAGAGTGAAGGCCGTCTTGCCAGCTGCGATCTGTGCTCGCCGCCTGTCCATTGCGTTTCGCCAACGAGAAAATCAATGGCGCCCGGTTCTAATTCACCTGCGAGCCACCCGAGAGCCGTCAAAAGTGCATTCGTGAATTCCTCGTATGATGCAATCGGCTCAATTCCGATGTCACGAGTAACCCGACGCTGTTTCTGAGCGGCTTTGCGTGCATCGCCCGGCGCCACCCGCGTGAGCGAATCGCGGGTTGCTTTTCTGAACTTACGTTCGCTTTCAGCATTGATGGCTGAGGCGTACTCGTCGATCGAAGTCGGTCGAATCGCGCGTTCTTCCGCCTGCTCCTCGTAACGCTTGCCTTTGTTGCCGCCCATAGTGACCCGTGTGTTGCCGTACCAAGTGTCGCTGTGGACAGGACGGCCATAGCAGATCCCCAATGCTATCAGGTTTTTATGACTTTCCCTAGATATCGAAGTACAACCTCATTGACGAGCCATTCTCGTCGCCCAGCAACCTGCGCTTGGTCCCTGGCTTACGCAGATCGCCGTTGCAACTGACAGGCCCTGCTGTCGCCGCTGAAGTGATGTACACGAATGGCACTTAGTTTTTCCCAATCCCTTTGACCATATCACGTTTCGCTTCGTTTCTTGGCTTAAAGAGGAACTCGTAGAGTTTGAATCGTCGCTTCTTTTTGCGTGGCTCGAACCTTCCTGGT
>JAGQPT010000191.1 GCA_020426575.1 Planctomycetales bacterium | reverse complement strand
ACTTGTCGTATTGATCCTGCTGCGCGCCGCGGGCCGAGTCGAACAGCGAACTGGGCAGCTCGCCGGCGGTCTTGGATTGCGACTTCAGCAGTTCAGCGATACCGGGCGCGACGACCAACCCGGTGAAGATACAACTGAGCAGTGAGTTGGCGCCCAACCGGTTGCCGCCGTGGTATTGATAGTCGCACTCGCCGATGGCGTAGAGGTTGGGGATGTTGGTGACGTGGTTGCGGGGCGAGCCGATGACGAGTCCACCGTCAGCCGAACGTTCGTAGTCGGCCCAAAGCCCACCCATCGAGTAGTGCACAGCCGGGAAGATTTTCATCGGCACGTCGCGGGGATCGACGCCCTGGAACTTTTCGTAGATCTCGAGGATGCCGCCCAGCTTGCGGTCGAGTGTTTCTCGCGGCAGGTGGGTGAGGTCGAGGTAGACGCAGAGCCGGTCCTTCTCGACGCTGAGGCCTTCCTTGGTGCAGACGCTGAAGATCTCGCGGGTGGCGATGTCGCGTGGAACGAGGTTGCCGTACGTCGGGTAGCGCTCTTCGAGGAAGTAGTAACGCTCGTCCTCGGGAATGCTGGTCGGGGCGCGGCTGTCTTGCGGCGTGCGCGGCACCCAGACGCGGCCCCCTTCACCGCGGGCGCTTTCGCTCATAAGTCGCAGCTTGTCGGCGCCGGGGACGGCGGTGGGATGCACCTGGATGAACTCGCCATTGGCGTATTTCACCCCGGCCTGGAAGGCCCGACTGGCGGCACTGCCGTTGCAGACCATCGACATCGTCGAGCGGCCGTAGATCAGACCACAACCGCCCGTGCCCAGCACGACGGCGTCAGCCGGGAAACTGCGGATCTCCATCGAGACGAGGTCTTGGCCGATGCAGCCGCGGCAGTCGCCGTTTTCGTCGAGCACCGGGGCGAGGAAGTCCCAGAACTCGTACTTAGTGACGAGCCCCTCGACCTCCCAACGGCGCACCTGTTCGTCAAGGGCATACAAAAGTTGTTGGCCGGTCGTGGCGCCGGCAAAGGCGGTCCGCTTGTACAGCGTGCCGCCGAAACGGCGCTGGTCGCGGAAGCCCTCTTGGGTGCGGTTGAAGGTGACGCCGAGCCGGTCCATCAGGTCGATGATCCGCGGGGCCCAGTAGGCCATCTCCTTGACCGGCGGTTGGTGTTGGAGAAAGTCGCCGCCGTAGACCGTGTCGTCGAAGTGCAGCCACTCGTCGTCACCGAGTTGGCGGGTCTGGTCGTTGACCGAGTTGATGCCGCCCTGGGCGCAGACCGAGTGGGAGCGCTTCACCGGCGTAAGACTCATCAGGTCGACGTGGATCCCCAGTTCGGCCAGTCGCATCGTGGCTGCCAACCCGGCCAGACCACCCCCGACGACCACGACCCGTTGCTTTGTCATTTCGACCTCGAACCTTCGGTTAAGTCTCGATTGATACCGCCGCGCGTCAGTGGGGACACTCTCCGCCGGGGCGGTCAGTTGCTCATCAATTGCTCAGTTGCGCGACGGTTTCGTCGGCCGAGGCGTCGGCAGCAGCACTCTTGTCGTCGCCCGCCTCGGACTCGGCATCTTCTTCCTGTTCGGCCTCCTCGGCGTCGGCCTCATCGGTCTCGCCGAGCACGAAGCGTTGGGCCTCTTCCATGCGGTTTTCGATCTGGCGATCGGCTTCGATCTGCTGTTCGTCCATCGTGGCAAAACCGCCCAGGGCGCTGAGACCCACCGCACCGAGCAGCAGGCCGAAAACGATGCAGACGTAGTTGGCGCGGCGTTGCGCGGCGGCACTGGTCCAGACGCCCCAGGTGATGCCCATCGTCCAGAGGCCGTTGGCCAGGTGGTAGACGCAGGAGAGGATGCCGACGGCGTAGGCCAGCGGGATCAGCACACTGGATTGCGAAAGCGCGGTACCAGCCGACGAGGCAGCGTGATGCGGGTTAAACTGTCCGCCGCCGAGCGGTCCACCCATCCAGTGCATGTGCAGCACGTGCCAAAGGATGAACACGAAGGCGATCATGCCGGTGACGCGCTGCAGCGTGTAGCGGATGTTCTTGGCATAGGGGTAGTTGCCCGAGTTAGGCAGACCGCTACGGACGATCACCACGCCGACGATGGCGTGGAAGAGGATCGGTATGAAGATGAAGGTCCATTCCACGACCGGCAGGAGTTTGCCGAGGCTGTGGATGCGGTTGACCTGGGATTGAAACGTCGAGGCCGAGTCGAGAATCGTGGCGTTGACCAAGAGGTGGACGCACATGTAGGCCCCCACCGGGATCAGGCCGCTGAGCGAGTGCAGCCGCCGGATGAGGAATTCGTGTCGCACGAGAAACGAGTCGGTGTGGGCCGGCGTGTCCACGAGGCTGTACTTCCTGGAGCTCGAGATGGCGCGGCGGCAACCCGGCGTTGGACTGCCGCAAGTGTGCGCCCTGAGTATATGGTTCAGCGGGGGTTTGGCAAGGACACCCCCGGGGCGCAAAGTCTATGCAACGACGGGGTTTTTGACGCGTATGCAAGACGGGGCAGAGTGCGCGGCGGCCGCTGCGCGTGGTCGTGCGCGCTCAGCGCGCCCGCATGGCCAACCGGCTCTCGCGACGCGTGAACACCCGCACGGTGCCGAGGTCTTGCGGCACGAGGGCGTTGTCGACCTCTGCGTAGCCGTGATCGTCGGCCGTGCGAAGAAAGTCGTCGTAGGCGGTCGGGTCGGGCGATTCGAGCCAGAGCACGATCAGCTCCGGCCGGTGACGGTCGACCCACTCACCAATTCGAGGGCCGGTCACCTCGCGAGGGATCTTCTGGTGGCGGGCGCCCGCGTAATATCCGACCAGGCGTTCGAGGTCCTCGGTGCACAGCAACGTGCGGCCACGCCCGAATTGATCGGCCACCCAACAGCCGAGTTCCGCCCGCATCTCGCGCGAGTCGTAATCGTCGCCGAGGGCAACGCACGTGGGAACGACAATTCCGATGCTGAGGAGCAGTGCGTAGCACGTCGGTGCGGCGCGTCGAACTTCGCTGCGAAAGGGCGCACCAGCGGTGGTTCTCGGCGGCGGAACACGAATTGCGTGGTCGGCTGCGTCACTCCTGCTGACGGATGTGAACGTCGGCATGTGCGTCCACGATTTGATCGTTGTGTAGGCAAGCCGCGGGGCGCGTGACGTGGCGTCGGCGACGGATCTCAGTCCGATAGCCGCCAGCGGCAACAGGGGCAGGACAACCGTCACGGCGTAGCGCTTCGTCGTGTCGTGGTAGAACCAGAGATACATCCAGATGCAAGCAAGCACCGCAGCGGACAACAGCAACAGCGGCAACAGCTCGCGCCAGCGTCCCCGCCAGTTGCAGCGGAACAGCCCGACCGCGATCAGCGCAGCGTACACCGGTCCCACACCCCAGAATAGTGAGTGCCGATAACCCCAGAACATCTCACGTAGTGACATCTCACTCGATGCCTTGGTGACACCGGCGCGGCTGCGCGCGCGGCGCAGCGACGGCTCGTCAGTCCCGACTCCAGTCGCATCGTGTGTCGCTGCGGCATGTGGCGATGGTTGGGCAACGGTGCTGGTGTGGCACGCGCTGGCGACCCACTGATAGACGATCCGCCCGTAGGCAAGTCGGCCCCACTCCCAGTGGTGATGCCCGGCCAGCAAGGTGACGTTGATGGCGACGAAGACGAGCGGCACGGCCAGCGCGGCACCGCACAGCCGGGCCAGCGAACGCAGGCGCTGCGGCGACGTCGCGAGTGTCAGCGTCCACCACACCAGGGGGACCGTCAACAACGCCCCTTCAATGCGGGTGAGAAATGCCAGGGCGATGACCGTCCAGGCGGCTACATACCAGGCGAGCGCGTTTCGCCGCGCCGCTTCGAGCGAAGCGAACAGCGAGAGATTCACCTCGAACCAGAACAGCGGGTCACGGATCGTGACCGGGCCCCATTCGACGGCCTCGATGTGACAGGCCCACAAAAGACAGGCGGCGACGGCCGCGCGACGGTCAAAGAGTCGACACACCCAAAAGAACAGTGGGACGATCGTCAGTGTCGAAAAGGCAAGACTCGAAAGTTCGCCGGCGACTTCCCAATCGAGACCCGCGCGGTGCAGGCCCACGAGCAGGAACGGATAGACGTTCAGCCCGAGCTTCTCCAGGCCATCGTCGATGTCGCCGCGGTCGAGTGCCATCGCCTGTTCGACGAAGAAAACGGCGTCGGAATTGAGCACGGCACGTCGGTAACCCAGCACCGCGCGCGGCGCCAGCGCAGCGAGCATCAGTGCGACCAGCATTCCGGTCGTCATGAGCCGATCGCGACGGGCGGCGCGGATGGGGGCGTGGCGT
>JAGQPT010000190.1 GCA_020426575.1 Planctomycetales bacterium | reverse complement strand
TGGCCAGGCTGACGATCCGTGGCGAGCAGGCCACGATCGACTTCACTGGCACGGGCGACGTGTTGTCGACCAACCTCAACGCCAACCGCGCGATTGTGACCGCCGCGGTGCTGTACTGCCTGCGGCTATTGATCGACGAAGACATACCGCTGAACGAGGGGGTGCTCGCGCCGGTCGAGATCGTGTTGCCGCCGTGTTTGTTGAACCCGCCCGAAGGTGCCACGGCCGCGTCGTCACCGGCCGTTGTGGGGGGAAACGTAGAGACGTCGCAACGGGTGGTCGACGTCGTGCTGGGGGCGCTCGGCGTGGCCGCCGCCAGTCAAGGCACGATGAACAACCTGCTCTTCGGCGATGCCACGTTTGGTTACTACGAAACGATCTGTGGCGGGGCGGGTGCAACGGCAGACCGCGCCGGCGCCGATGCCGTGCACACGCACATGACCAACACGCGGCTGACCGACGCCGAGGTGCTCGAACAGCGTTATCCGGTGCGCGTGATTGAGTTCGCCATTCGCCGCGGCTCGGGTGGCCGGGGACGGCATCGCGGTGGTGACGGCGTGGTGCGGCGCATTGAATTCTTGCGCCGACTCGACGTATCGATTTTGTCGCAGCGCCGCGGCGATTATCTTCCGTACGGCTGCCAAGGGGGTGAAGCGGGGGCGCCGGGACGCAACCGACTGTTGCGGAAGACGGACGACGGTGCCTGGCGCGAAGAGACGCTGGGCGGCCAGGTCCACTTTGTCGCCGAGGCGGGCGACGTGTTGATCATTGAAACGCCCGGCGGCGGTGGTTTCGGTGCGGTGCAATAACCAATTCGGCTCGAGCGTCAGGCCGCACGTTTCCGTGACGAGTCGGCGAGAAGCGCCTCGACGTATTCGGCCGCTGCCTTGCATCTGTTAGAATTAAAATAGAGCCGTTGGCGTGCGTCACAAGATGCGTTGTCATGCGGCGCGTTGTCATTTACGGGACATCCGATGCAGATCGAAACCGAGTCAGATCGCAGGCGCCTTGAAGCACTCGGCGCCGCTGCGCTCGAACGGCTGCAACTGTCTCGGCTCAACACGATGCTCGACGCGGTGCTGCCCGCCAACGCGTTTCTTGGCGAACGTCTTGCCGGCCTCAAACGGCCGGTCGAGTCGATCGACGCGCTGGCCGACGTGCCGTTCACTTTCAAGGCCGACCTGCTCGAAGCGCACCAGGGGCACGACCGGGCCCACTTCCTGACGTACCCGCCGGAGCGCTACGTCCGCTTTCACCAGACGTCGGGCAGCAAGGGAAGACCGTTGCCAGTCTACGACACGGCCGACGACTGGCAGTGGTGGGCCAACTGTTGGCAGTACACGCTCGATGCCGCGAACATCACCACCGCCGATCGCGCGCTGGCGGCGTTTTCCTTTGGCCCGTTCATTGGCTACTGGAGCGCCTGGGACGCCTTGGCGGCCCGCGGCACGATGGTGATCCCCGGGGGCGGCGCTTCGTCGAAGGCGCGGCTCGATCTGATCGCGCGCACGGGGACGACGGCGCTCTTTTGCACGCCCAGTTACGCCCTACACCTGGCCGACGTGGCCGAGCACGAGCAGATCGACGTGGCCGACTCGACGGTGCGGGCCATCGTCGTAGCGGGCGAGCCCGGCGGCTCGCTGCCGGCCGTGCGTGAGCGCATCGAGTCCGCTTGGAATGCCGTCGTCTATGACCACGCCGGCGCCAGCGAGGTCGGCGCCTGGGGCTTCCCCGACGTCGAGCGACGTGGCGTGCACGTGATCGAGTCGGAGTTTATCCCCGAATTCCTCAGCGTCGAAACCGGTCGACCGGCCGACGAGGGCGAACTCGCCGAGCTGGTGCTCACGAATCTGGGGCGCTACGGTTCACCGGTTGTGCGTTACCGCACCGGCGACTTGGTGCGGCCGAGTTGGCGTGGCGGCGGAGCGAACCGCTTTGTATTGCTCGACGGCGGCGTGTTGGGACGCACCGACGACATGATGATCATTCGCGGCGTGAACGTCTATCCGACGGCCGTGGAACAAATTCTCCGCAGCTTCCCCGAGGTCGTCGAATACCGCATGACGGCGCTCAAAGAGGCCGAGATGGATCAGTTGGCAATCGAAGTCGAAGATCGCCTGGACGCGCCGCAGCGTGTGGCCGACGAGCTGCGGTTGCGGCTTGGCCTGCGGATCGGCGTGACCTGTGTGCCGGTTGGTTCGTTGCCGCGCTTCGAAGGCAAGGGGCGCCGCTTTGTCGATTCGCGCTGACGAGATGGACCCGTGACGCCCTCCGCACCGTTTGCACACGCCACAGCCGCCGAGGTGCGCCGGGCCGCGCGGTGCGGCGAACTCACCGGACCAACCGCCGGAATGGCGCGCGGCTTTGTGCAGGCCAACGTTGTCATCGTGCCCGTGGACTATGCCGTCGAGTTCGCTGACTTTTGCGCGGCCAACGCGCAAGCGTGCCCCATGCTGGGCCAGACGTCGCCCGGTAGTCCCCATTTGCCCGACGTATCGGGCGACGGCGACTTGCGCAGCGACGTTCCCCGCTACCGCGTGTATCACGACGGCGTGGCCGACTCGGCGCAGCCACACGACGTCGCGGCATGGTGGCACGACCGGCTGGTGGGGTTTTTGCTCGGATGTTCGTTCACGTTCGAGGCGGCGTTGCTCGAAGCCGGCCTGCCGATTCGACACATCGACCAGGGGCGCAACGTGTCGATGTATCGCACCGACCGAATGTGCACACCGGCCGGCCGATTCGCCGGGCCCTTGGTGGTGAGCATGAGGCCGTTTCATCGTGATCGGGTCGAGGAAGCCGTGGCCGTCAGCGGACGCTATCCGCGGATGCACGGAGCGCCGGTGCACGTCGGTGATCCGGCGGCGCTGGGAATCGCGGACCTGGGCCGCCCCGATTTCGGCGATGCGGTCGACGTGCGCGCCGACGACGTGCCAGTGTTCTGGGCCTGCGGTGTGACTCCGCAACTGGCACTCACCGCCGCGGCGCCGCCGTTGGCGATCACACATAGTCCCGGGTGCATGTATCTGACGGACTTGCGGGATGACGGTGTTAGGGGTTTAGGTGTTTAGGCTGTAGGTTTTTTAGGGTTGGTGGCGTTCGGCGTCCACTAAATCCCTACCGGCTTTGTCTCCAAGGGGCTTGGGTTACCCGCGGCGTGGAGGGATTGGTTTGTCGGTGATTTTGAATGTTGAGGCTTGTCGGGAGCAGTTTCCGGCGCTGTCGCGGCGCGTGGGCGACGAACCGGTCGTGTTCTTGGACGGGGCCGCCGGCAGCCAGGTGCCGCAGCGCGTGATCGACGCCGTCGGTGATTACCTGGCGCACACCAACGCCAACCACGGCGGCGTCTTTCCCACGAGCGTCGAGTCGGACGCAATTCTGGATGCCGGGCATCGCTCGGTGGCCGACCTGTTGGGGGCGGACGATCCCGACGAAGTGTGTTTCGGCGCGAACATGACGACGCTCACACTGGCGCTGAGCCGTGCCATGGCGCGCACCTGGCAGCGCGGCGACGAAATCGTTCTCACCCGGCTCGACCACGACGCCAACCACACGCCGTGGCTGTTGGCGGCCCGCGACGCGGGCGTCACCGTGCGGACCGTCTCGATCGATCTGGCCGATTGCACGCTCAGACTCGACGAGTTGGCTGGGGCGATCAACGCGCGAACTCGGTTGGTGGCCTGTCCGTGTGCGGCCAATTCCGTGGGCACGCTCGTCGACGTCGCCGAGGTCGTACGGCTTGCCCATGCCCACGGCGCCGAGGTGTTTCTTGACGCGGTACATTATGCGCCTCACCGGTTGATCGACGTTACGGCCTGGGACTGTGACTACCTGGTCTGTTCGGCGTACAAGTTTTTCGGGCCTCACGTCGGCGTGCTTTGGGGCAGGGCGACCCGTCTCCGTGAACGAGAGCCGTACAAACTCCGCCCGGCGCCGAACAATCTGCCGGGACGCTGGATGACCGGCACGCAGAGTCACGAGGGAATCGCCGGAGTGGCTGCGGCCGTAGCGTACCTGGCCGACATCGGCACCGACCACACTGCCGACGTCACCGACCGCCGCGCGGCACTGCGGGTTGCCTTCGAGCGGATTGCGTCGCACGAACGAATTCTCGTCGAACGGCTGCTCACGGGACTGGCGGAAATCCCAGACGTCACGGTCTACGGCATCACCGACCAGGCCCGGATGGACCAGCGTGTGCCGACCGTCGGGCTCACACACGGCCGGCTGAAGCCGCGGCAGGTCGCCGAGCAACTTGCCAGGGCGGGCATCTTTGCCTGGCACGGCAACTTCTACGCGCTGCCGCTGACCGAGGCGCTTGGCCTGGAGCCCGAGGGGATGGTCCGCCTCAGCCTCTTGCACTACAACACACACGAGGACGTGGAGCGGACGCTCGAAGCACTCCGCGTGCTGTGAGCGGGGCGACGCCGAATCCGCTCAGAGATCCCGGTGACTTTTTTACACCCGACTTCGGGAGAGCACAGTGCGGCCGACAGAGTTGAGTCTCGACGAGATGGGCGATTTGAGGATTCGTTGGGACGACGGTTCGGCGCGGCGATACACGCCGCGGCAGCTTCGCGAGATGTGTCCCTGTGCGTCATGTCGCGAACGACGGTCAGCGCCCAAGCCGCCGCCGACACAGTTGACGGTGCTTTCACCGGCGGAAACTCAGCCAGTGCGGATCGCCGGAATGACGCCCGTGGGCAACTACGCCTATTCGATCGCGTTTAGCGACGGTCACGACACGGGAATCTTCACGCTGGAGCGGCTGTGCGAACTGGGCGAGCCGACGGCGGCCGAATGAACGCACCAGACGCCACGTTCATTGACCGGGCGCCAAGTTCTTCAGGGCGTCAAACGACTGGAGCGTGTCGCCTTGAGGAATGCGGGGCGCGGCCCCAGCCGCCGGCCCGGCACCAGCATCGGCCGCTTCTGGCTGTTTGATGACGTCACTTTGCGTGAGGTGGATCTGCTTGTAAACGTCGTTGGAGATCACGTAGTACCAGTCGGCAAAACGGTCGTTGAGCTCCTGGACCCGTTTCTTCCCTTCCTCGACCTTGGCGTTGAACTCGTCCATCAGGCGTTTGTTCTCGGCCTCGATCTTGGCCCGTTCTTCTTCGGCGGCGATGGCATCGGTTGGCTGCGGCTTAGGCTCGGAGGCGGTGTCCGGCGCTTGGTCGGCCGACGAGTCAGCCGATTCGTTGGCAGGCGCCGCCTCGCTGGACTCGGCCGGTTCGGCGGTGGGGGCGTCCTCCGCGGTGTCGGCCAGCGCCAACAGGTTTGCATCGTCGAACGGCTCGCTCGCGCTGACGTCGCCGTCGTCGGTATTCTCGCTCGCCGGTTCGTTCGTTTCTTCAGCGGCAGGCGCCGTTTCGGCCGGCGCGGCCTCGCCGGGCAGCGGCGTGAGTTCCGGTCGTTCGAGCAGGTCCTCGTTGAACTGGGCCATTACGAACAAGTAGCGGTTCTCGCCCTCGGCCGGCTTTTCCTTATCGTCGTCGGCCTCAGCGTCGGCATCGGCGTCGGCATCGGCGTCATCCCCCTTCGCGGCGGCCGTATCGTCCTCGGCCTTCTCCGTGCCCAGTGCGATTTCACCGAACCGCAACACGTATTCGACGCCGTCGTTCATCTGGCAGATGACCTGCCCCTTGTTGCTCACGAGCGAATTGTTGGCAATGTAAAAACCCTTGTCCTGCAGCGACATCCGCGCCTCGGGGGTGATCGCCAGGCCTTCGTCGCTGGCGCGGAGCGTGCCGCTCAATCCGGCCGGCTTGCGACGCACGTCGACGATCTTCAAATCATCCAATGCCCGGGTCATCGCGTTGAGTTTCGTCGTATCGAGCTCTTCGCCTTCGGGCAGCCCCACCATGCTCCACTTGTCCTCGGCCGAGTCGTCATAGACCAGGTCCATCTGCGAGCCCGGAACGATTCGTCCATTGAGAACGTCGACGGAATAGTCGTCGATGTGCACACGTTTCACGTCGAACGAATTGAGCTTGAGTAGGTCGCCTTCGATCCAATCTGCAAACTTCGTCGTCCACTGGCTGTCATTAACAGCCGTCGTGTAGACGCGGTTCTGGTCGGGCATTCGTACGTAGCGCACACCCGGCTGGTCCTTGACCTCTTTGCCGATGATCAGGTCGACGAGCTTGTCACCACCCTGGCCGACAAGAGTGAGCCGTTTGCCAACGCCGACCTCGCTGCCGCTGGCGGTGCGGGGGTCTTGCACGCCGTACAACTCGTGGTCGCCCGGTACGTCGGAGACGACGCTGAGCTTTTCCAGCCCAATCACGCTGGTGGCGACTTCGCCGAGGCGGTTCTCCGAGTCGGCCGGATAGTTGTAGTGCGACGGGATGGTCCAGACGCCGTCGACGACTTCGACCTTGAAAGGATTGACCTCACCGGTCTCCTCGTCGAAATCGAGGATTTCGAGGCTGGTCGCCTTCGCGGCATCGGTGAAGTCGGGGAAGAACACCTGGCCGACGTCATCCGTGGGATCGAGACTCGGCGAAGTCGGCCGCGTGGCATAGGCGGTCACGCCGACGACGGCCGCGACGACGACAAAGATCATAGTTTTGGTGGCTTCGTTCATCTCATTCTCCTCACGGGCCGCCGTCGGCCCTGGGAATATCTGTTTGGATGGAATGATTTCACGGTGACAAATCGGGGTATGTTGGCTCCCGGCATCATCGTGTGGTTTGCCTGCCGCTAACGGAGCCGTGACTTCGCCACGCCCTCGCTTTCACGAGAGCGACGCACGAAGAACACGACGACCGCCAACAACAGCGGGGGAATCGGTGGCAGCCCAACGGCGAGGAACTTATAGCGGTCCTGCACCTCGCGGACCTGCGTGGCCAGTTGTCGCTCGATCTCAGCGATTTCACGATCGCGGTCCTTTTCCAGCCGTTGCCGCTGCCGTTCCAGTTGCTTGTTGCCGCTGTCCTGGACGAGCTGCAGTTGCTGGATCTTGCTGGCCATGTCGAGCGACTGATCCTTGCTGATCTCTTCGACGCGTTTCGTGAGATCCGTTTGCAGTTCATCGACCTTGTCGTTGAACTCTTCGTTGTACTGGTTGATCTTCGCCTGGGCGTCGGCCGCGGCGGTCTGCGTGGCCGCTTCGATCGTCGTGAGCGTGCGGTGCGAAGGACGCCGCTTACGAACGTCGATATAGCGATCGTCACCGGCCAATTCATCGAGCGTGTTGAGCACGAACGTCACGTTGTCGAGATTCAGGTTCACCAAGGCGTTGGGGTCGTTGCCCCGTTCGCGAATCGCAAAGAACACCGAACCGAGGATGTCGATGTCGGCCACGACGACGACGTCCATGATCGGCTCTTCGTCGGCCGAGGCCGTTTTCTTTTCGGCGTCGGATGCTTTCGCGTCACCCTGAACTGCGTCAGCGTCTTCGGCGGCCGCGGTCGTGTCGTTGTCGGCCGCTTCCTTGTCGGCGGTCAGTGGCGAGCCTTCGTCGGACATCGGCAGGATCGATACTGGTGCCCGGCCCGTGATCCGCGCTGCCAGCGTGTACTCTTCCCCGCTCGGCGAATGCTTGCGGTTCGGGTTGAGTTGTTCGCTCATGCCAAACATCCCCGGCGTGAGCACGTCGCTGTAGCGGACGAAGCCGGTGTTGTCCCCCGTGCGGACCAACGGCATGAATTCGAGGTCCGAAGCATTGCGGCCACGCATCGCGCCCGGGAAGAGGAACATCATCTGTTGCAGGCCGGAACTGATCGATTGCTGCGCGTTGAAGGTGTCAGGGTTGCCGGACCCCACGCCCGTGAAGACGAATTCGGGATAGAACTCCTGGTACTTGGGATACGGGTTGTAGTCCTGCCAGATGATTTCACTGGCGGGCATGTCGATACCCAACAGATCCCAGAGCCGAGTGATGTCGCCCTTGGGTGGCGGCGCTTGCCCGCCCCCCATGCTCATCATCATCGGGTTCTGTTGCGGCGAACGCCGCGGTGCGCTGGTGCCCGGCACACTCTGGGCCAGGAAAGGGAAGGGGTCTTCGAAGATGGCCGTCGGTTGGCCGCGTTTGACCGCGTCGATGAAGTTGTTCATCTGTTCCGGGCCCAGCGACGACGGCTGTACGGCCAACAGCACGTCGTACTTCTCCGTGATCGGGCTGTCCGGGTTGACCTGGACGACGTCGTACTGTTTTTCCAGTTCACTGATGATCGCCTCGTTCGGCGTCGGCGCCATGCGCTGCATGTTGAACGAGCCGAACAGTTGCGCGTCGGTCTGCAGCACGCCCACCTTCTTGCGTTCCTGCTGACTGACGGTGCAGATTGAACGGAGCAGTTCGTACTCCGGCGGGATGCCCTGGTCAAAGAAGGGGACGACGACCCGGTCCAAACCGGAGCTGAAGGCCACGCCGAGCCAGATCTCGTCGATCTTCATCGCGCCGCGGTTGACCGAGGCGACTTCGCGGCCTTCGATGCCGTAGAGTTGTTGGGCCCGGGCCGCTTCGTCGCTGGCTCGGCGGGTTTCGTTGATCCGCAGCGAAACGCGACCGCCACTGTCGGCCTTCATCTCGCGAAGCGCCGAGAGCAGGTTGAGCCGCGTCTGCACGTACTCCTCGGGAATCTCATCGGCCGGGCTGATGAACGCCTCGACCATCACGGGACGATCCGCAGGCAGGCTGTTGAGCAGTTCGATGGTGCGGGGCGAGAGCGCACTGAGTTGCTCGGTCGTCACGTCGAAGCGCCAATCGTGGGTCGTCAGCACCATGTTGATACCGACGGTCACGGCGATCAGTGCCAGCGTGCGGACGACGTAATGGCCCAGCATCGACTTGCCGTCGCGGCCGCCGGCCCAGTGCCGCCGCCCGATCAGCACCATGCTGAGAAAGATCATCGTCACGGCGATCAGCAGAAAATAGACGACCGAGGAGAGGCTGATCACCCCCCGACTGAAGTCGAGGAATTGTTCGCCGATCGACCAGCGACGCACCCACTGCGCCCATTCAGGCGGCAGGATCACGTCGGCTGACGAGGCGAAGGCGAGCGGAGCGTTGAACAGGGCGCCGAGGATGAAGCCGATCGTGAGATTGTCGGTCAGGAACGACGCTACCATGCCGATGGCCAACATCGCCACGCCGACGAGCCAGTAGCCGATGTACGTGCTGACGAGCAATCCCAAGTCGGGCTGGGCAAGCGTCATCAGCACAATCACGTTCGACAGCGAAAACAGCAGCGCGACGCTGAAGATCGCCACCGCGGCCAGGTATTTGCCGATCACGACGTCGAAGTCGGCCGCCGGGATTGTCAGCAACAATTCGTCCGTGCCCTGGTGACGCTCTTCGGCCCAGATGCTCATCGTGATCGCCGGAATGAAGACGAGCATGATGTAGGGCAGGTAGCGGTTGAATTGATCGAGATTCGCGAGGTTGGCGTTAAAGAAGTCGTTGGGCCAGAACGCCGCGATCGAGCTGAGCAGCACGAACACGCAGATGAACACGTAGCCGGTCGGGTTGCTGAAGTAGCTGACCAGGTTGCGGCGAAAGATTGCCGAAATGACGTTTATATGCATCGTTGTTACCCAATCAATTTGGCTCGGGCCAATTCTCGAGTTACGTGTTGCCGATTCGGAATACGTTGCCGAACGAGGCGGCTAATGCAGTTTCAATGTTGCGAGTGTCCGGGCTTCAACGGGCCCGAACGCAAATCCGATCGCGGGGGCAGGCTCGTTCACATTCACGCCGAAGCGCCCGCCATGGTGAGTTCGAGGAAACGGTCGTCGAGCGATTTACCCTCGACGGCCAATTCGCTGGTCGGACCGTCGAAGACGAGCCGGCCTTCGCTGATGAACAGCACACGGCTTGCCATCGCCTCGACTTCTTGGAGGATGTGCGTCGAAAGCATGATCGTCTTACTTTCGCCCAACTTACGCACCGTGTCGCGCACCTCGCGGATCTGGTTCGGGTCGAGGCCGGCGGTCGGCTCGTCAAGGATCAATACGTCGGGTTCGTGCAGCAGCACTTGCGCCATCCCCACGCGCTGCCGATAACCCTTGGACAACTTGCCGATCGGCTTGCCGATCACGGCACCGAGGTCGCACAAATCGATCACCGCGTCGATACGTTCGCGGCGGTGCCGTCCGGCGATGCCGCGCGCGTCGGCGAAGAACTCGATCAGCGAGCGCGGGGTCATGTCAGGATAGAGCGGGCCGTTTTCCGGCAGGTAGCCCAACTTAGCCGAGCCCGCCAGCCGGTCGGTCGCCATGTTGTGGCCCGCGATCCGCGCCACGCCGGTCGAAGGGGCAATGTAGCCGGTCAGCAGCTTCATCGTCGTGCTCTTGCCGGCACCGTTGGGGCCCATGAAGGCCACGACTTCGCCCTGACGCACCTTGAAGCTGACGTCGCGGGTGGCAGCAAACTCGCCGTAGAACTTCGAGAGATGCTCGGCCTCGATCATCACGGGGGCTTGGTCAGCACTCATGGTCGGTTGTCGCTCCTCGTGGACAATTCCGCTGGGAATCAGTCGGGGGTGGTTGCCGTCAGGGTGGGGGCGTCAGTCTGGGGCGACTCGCGGGTCCGCCGCCTACGCCGGATGGGGGCCGTCGGTGGGGTGGGACGCAACCTGCTCGGGCGCAATCAACGGCGTGCGCCGCGTCCCCGGACGACGGCTGACAGCCTACACGCGGGCGACGTGGCACTCCGGGTGACTCGCCGCCACGGTTCCCCTCTTGGTCGCGTATTATTCACAAACGCCGCGGAATCACAAGCGATCCTGACGCGGCGGCCGTGCCTCGACGGTCAATCGAGCCGATGGGCTCGGTTTTCTTTCGTACGCCGACCGTGCCGAGTTGGTTTGCCCGGGCCTGGGGAAATAAATCGACGGCCGCGTCCCCGGCCGCCGCGCCCGTGGCCCAGCCGCACACGCCCCCAGCGTGGCAGCGGCAGCAACTCCGAACTCACGGTCGTTAGTGGTGTTTCACTCCTGGGTGAGCGCGGCCTCGTCGCGCCGCTGCGAGATGTGGCAGCGCCAGTGCACGTCGTCGCTGTCGGGGAAATCCGCCCGATAGTGCACGCCCCGCGACTCCTCACGAAGCAGGGCGGCCTCGATCATCAATTTCGCGACCGTGAGCATGTTTTGCAGTTCCCAGCCGGCCGGTCCGTCGAATTGCCGCCTCAGCACGTAACGGCACCAGCGGGCGACCATATCACGGGCTTCGGTCAGTCCGCGGCCGTCGCGGCGGATGCCGACGTTGCGCCACATCAGGCTCTTCAGCGAATTGCTGATGTCGGCCAGATCGAGCGGAGCCGCGTCGTTGGGAGACGTGGGCGATTCGATCTGTGGCGCCCGGAAGTCGTCGGGCATCGAGAGCGCGAGTTGGGAGGCCGCCTCGCCGGCGTGTGCCCCATAGACCAGCCCTTCGAGCAAACTGTTCGAGGCGAGTCGATTCGCGCCGTGCAGACCGCTCGAGGTGACTTCACCGGCCGCCCACAGGCCGGGCAGGCTGGTGCGCCCCTCGTCGTCGACTTCGATGCCGCCGATCAGGTAATGGGCGGCCGGCTGCACCGGGATCCGATCCGTGGTCACGTCGATGCCAAATTTCGCGCAGGTGGAAACGATCCCGGGAAACTCGGCCTGCACCACATCGGCGTCGAGGTGACTGAGATCGAGATAAACGTTCGGGTGGCGCGTCTTGGCCATCTGCACGACGATCGCCTGGCTGACGACGTCGCGCGGCGCGAGTTCCGCGTCGGGGTGGAAGTCGGGCATAAAGCGGACGCCGTCGCAGTCGACCAGATGCGCGCCGGCACCGCGCACCGCCTCGGTGATCAGGTGGCGACTGCTGCCGGCAATGTAGAGCACCGTGGGGTGAAACTGCATGAACTCCATGTCGCGGAGTCGCGCGCCGGCTCGATAACACGCCGCGATGCCGTCACCCGTGGCGACCTCGGGGTTCGTGGTTTCGCGAAAGACCTGTCCGGCGCCGCCCGTGCAGATGATCGTTTGTTTCGCCCAAACGAGAATTTTGCGTTTGGCGTCGCTGGCTACTAGCGCGCCGCGGCAGGCACCCGTGTGGGTCAGCAGGTCGAGCGTGAGGCTGTCTTCCCAGATGGTGACGTGTTCGAGGCCGCGCAGCCGCGCGATCACCGCTCGCATGATTTCCTTGCCGGTGGCGTCGCCGAGGGCATGGGCGACGCGATTATGGCTGTGGCCCCCTTCGCGACCCAGCGCCAGCGTGCCACCTTGTTCGTCGAAGTGCGTGCCCCAGGCAATCAACTCGTTGATCCGCTCGGGCGCCTCATAGACAACGCGCTTGACGACCTCGACGTCGCAAAGGTCGCCGCCGGCGCGTAGCGTGTCTTCGATGTGATTTTCGAAGCGATCTTCGGGGGCCAGCACGCCGGCGATGCCACCCTGGGCGTATTGGCTGTTCGACTCTTGCAGGCTCTCCTTGGTGACGATGAGCACGGAGAGCCGCGGATCGCAGGCGATTGCCGCGCGTGCACCGGCGAGGCCGCCTCCGATGATCAGCACATCGGTGAAGAAGTGAGCAATCCGCTTGGGATGAATCGGCACGAGGTACCGTGGCTCGGCGTCGGTCATACGGCACAGCGTATCCGATCGTCGGCGGTAATGCCATGATTCGATCGCGGATGTCACCGTCTCATTTGCCGTCGCGTCCGCGGGCGGCGCCTTCCGTGTAGGCCTTGTACTGATCGGCGTATTGGCGGGGCGGGGCGACGCGCCGTTGGCTGGAAAGGTTGCCGCGGCGGTCGTCGTCAACGCCGCCGGAACCGAGCGCGTGCCGCTGACGCGACAGTCCCAACCCGCGCAGCATCTTGTCGAGCCGATTCTGCGCGCGGCCGCCTTCGTCGCCCGGCTGCTGCGCCGCGCGGTTCATCTCCTCCCAGTGCGCCAGAAACCGCTCCATCTGTTCACGCGTCCAGCCTAGTCGATCGAGTAATTCCTGGTCCGGCTGCTCTTTCGCCAACTGATCGCGCAGATACTCCAGGGCCAGGTTCGTCGCTTCACGGGCCTCGGCGAGCCGCTGTGCCTCCGCGGCAGCAAAGGCCTCATCGTCGCGCGGTAGCGGCTCGTTGGGGTCGTCCGGCGGTTCGCCACTTCCTCCACGCCCTTCTCCCTGGCCCGAGGATCGCGGCTCGTCCGACTTCTCGGCACCCGTACTGTCGCTGCCGGTGTTGTCGGCCGATGAACCGCTGCCGCCCGCTGCGCCGTTGGCGGGACTTTCCTGACCGGGGCTACCCTGCCCGGGGCCACCCTGACCGGGGGCGCCTTGTCCCTGGGAACTAGACGTGCCCTGCTGGCCGCCCGGTTGTTGCCCACCCGCTGGTGACTGTCCCGCCTGTTGACCACCTGCCTGTTGACCACCTGCTTGTTGGCCACCGGATTGTTGGCCACCGGATTGTTGGCCACCGGGACGTTGTTGATTGCCGTTGCCCTGTTGTTGCTGGCCGCTTTGTCCCGGCTGGCCGGGGGTGTCGCCGGGGCGGCTGCCGGTGGGGCCTTCGCCGGGCTGCTGAGATGCGCCCCCTCCTTGGTCGGCCGCCGTGTTTTGTCCGGCTCCGCCCGTGCCGGATTGGTCCGACTTTTGCCCGCTCCCTTCTTGCCCGCGCCCGGAGCGATCGCCTTGCTGTCCACCCTGGGCCTCGGACGGCTTCTGCGAACGCGTCATCGAACCGGCTGGATCGTCGCGGTCGCTGTTTTCCACCGTCGAGCCTTCCTGGTCTTCTCGGCCTGCCGCCGGGTCTTGCTGCTGACCGTCTTCTGGCTGCTGGCCGTTCGACGTTGGTTTTCCCGAACTGCCCGGCTGTTGTGCTGAGTCCTTTTGTTGTCCTCCCGCTTGACCGGGAGCTTGCTGGCCGGGATCGCGCTTTGCAGCGTTGTTCGATTCGCCCGGTTGCGTGCTTTCCTGACCGCTCGTGCCGGGTTGCTGGTTGTCGCCGGGTTGTTGGCCCCCACTTTGTTGGCCATCGCCTTGTTGGCCATCGCCTTGTTGACCGCCGTCTTCTTGATTGTCTTGAGTTTGGCCGCCGTTTTGTTGGTCGTTGTTCTGTTGCCCTGTGTTTTGTTTCGCGCTGACTTGCTGGCCATTGCCGGTCTGTTCGTTGTTCGAATTGGCAGGTTGCTCAGGACTTTCGTTCGGCGACTGGTTCTGGCCGTCCGAGGCATCGGGGCGCCCGCCTTGCGACTGGTCTTGTCGTGAACGCTGCTGCTCGGATGTATTTCCCTGCGATTGCCCGTCGCGGGGTTCGCGTGCGTCGTCGGACCGATCGGACGGGTCGCCCGCGTCACCACCTTGTTCGCCGTCGCGCGATTGCGCGTCATCGGGCTTGTTGTTCGCTTGCTCGTTGTCGTGCGACTTCTTGTTGTCGCCGGACTGTCGACCGTCCGCGCCGCCCTGGATGTCGTTCTTGTTTTCGTCGCGCGTCTCGTCGCGCCGACGCAAAATCTCTTCGAAGGCGTCGCCCGGGTTGGTGGTGGGGTCGATCGGCTTGCCCTGCCGCTCGCTATCGCCGGCGTCGCGTCCACCCGACTTACCGTCCTCCCCCGCCTTGCCACTCTCGTTATCCGTGCCCCCCGCGCCGTTCGTCTTGCTGCCGCCTTGTTGCTCGCTGCCCGATTGCGATCCCGCGGCATCGCTGTCGGGCGACTGCTGCTGACGATTGGGTTGATCGTCATGGCGGTCGGCCGAGTCGTCGTTTTCGTCGTTGCCCGTCGCATCGTCCTGGGCCGCGTCATCCGCTTCCGCATCTTTCTCGGCCGAGGCGTCTTGTTCGTTGTTCGGCTTGTCGCCGGACTGCTGCGCCGCATCGTCCTGTCCGGGCTGCGCGTCCCGACCTGCCGCCTCGGCGGCATCGTCCGGGTTCTTGCCGTCACCACCCTCGGCATCTTCCGAAGAATTGCCGTCCTGCGGATCGATTGCTTCCTGTTGAGGCGGCGGTGTGCTTTGTGGCCCCACGATCACCATCCGGTAGCGGACCGTCTCGGCGCGATTCGCCACGGGCTGGCGCATGTCCCGCGCCTCGGCCCAATACATTAACTCGTCGCCGTCATGGAGCCGATACTTGCTCGGAGCGAAGTCATACTCTGCGACGAACTCACCCACGTGCGGCTCGCGCAGCAGCCGTTGTTCAACGATCTTGCGGCCGTCGCGTTCAGCAAACAGCGTGACCTCGCCCAGCGAAAAATCGCTGTCCTGGGCGTGGATCTCCAGCCGCAACGTCGCGTTCTCGGGCACCTCGACGCCGTCGTAGCCTGGACGTTCGAAGTGCACCTCGGGCGGCGTGTCGGGAATCACCTCGATGCGGTGTCGCGTGGGACGGGGGTTTTCCTGGCCGACGTCGTCGCTGAAGCGGAGTTGATAACTGTCGTACTTCGGCGACACCCGGTCTTCGGCCGTCTCGAGCGTGAAGCTGGTTGTGGCACGGCGGCGATCCGCGTCGACGGTCATCGTGACGTCGCTGCGGCCGTCACATTGAAAATCGACATATGCGCCGTCGATCTCACGATTGGCCAGCGCGGTGAGCTTCACCCGCGTGCCTTCGATCGCCTTGAGGTCGCCGCCCCCATCGACCGTGCGCGTGCCCAGACCCGTGTAGGCGGGATACGAGTACTCGACCCGCTCGACGACGATGGCCGGGGGAGTGCTCACGCTGACGCGGTACGTCGGCGTCCGCGCGTCGCCCGCCGCGATGTAGTACTCGACGTCCTGTTCGAAGCCGTCGACCTCCTCGGGCAGAGTTGCCTGGTGGCGAAAGCTTCCTTCGGGGCGCTGCATCACGATCGGTCGGTCGACGACGCGGGTGTCGTTGGTCGAATAGTATACGGTCACTGGCTCGTCGGCGCCGGCACCGCTGATGACGGCCGAGACGTCGACGAACTGGCCGTGGAAGACCGACACGCTGCCCGGCTCAACCTCGTCGATGGTCACTCGGCTCGCGGGCGCAAGGTCCGACCAGGGGACGACAATCCGCCCCACCGAGCGCAGCGGGTCCTTGGGCGATGCGAGCTTGTAGAGACAACCGGCGGCAATCACCGCCATCAGCACGTAGCCGACCCGGATCACACTCGACCGATCGACGATGTGTTCGACCGGCACGTCGGCCAGCCCGTGGGCGGCGCTCTCTTCGAGCGCCTGGTACGTCTTGCGAGTGAGGTGTCGCGGCGCGGCGCGCAACAACAGGAAATTGACCAGGCTGTTCTTGAGCGAGGGTTCTTCGCGCTCGATCACGTGAGCGGCGTACACGGGGTTGATCCGCCGCACGACGAGCGGCGCGATCCGCCAGACGGTGAACAGCACGGTGCCCCCGACCAGGGCCGAGAAGCACGCGAAACGGGCCACGTGCCCCAGCCCCTCCGTGACGACCCACTGGTCGACCAGGGCGGCCAGCAGCAGAAAGCCCAGCCAGCCGGCCGCCAGCGTCATCAGCGCGGCCGTGATGTCGATCCAGCGGACCTGCGACGAGGTCTTTTCGATCTGCTCGTCGATGAAGTGCTCGTATTCGACCACTTCGCCCAGGCCGACGGCGTCGTCGTATTCGTGGCGCGTTTCTTGGGGAGGCGAGCTTGCCATGTGGCTGCGGCCCAGGGAGCGGTTGCTGACCAGCGTCGTGCGTGTTTCCGCCACCGATGGCGACGGCTATCATCTAGTATACGCGATGTGGGTGAGACGTCGCCTGCCGGGTTTTTGATCCCTCTTTTTCTCCTGAAACCTATCGCCCCCCTTGTAAAAACACGTCCGACGAGCCACCCCGATGTCCACAGCCGCCGCGGTCCCCGCCGCCCTCCACCTTCACGTCGACGACAACATCTGCATTGCCACGCGGGGCATCGAGCCCGGTGAGCGGGTCGTCGCCGGTCAATGCGACGTGACAAGTCGGGCCCGGGTGCCGCTGGGCCACAAGTTGGCCGTCGTGGCGATCGCACAGGGCGAGGCCGTGAGAAAATACGGCCAGACGATCGGCTTCGCCACGCGCGACATCGCCGTGGGCGAGTGGGTGCACACCCATAACCTCGCCGCCGGCGAGTTCGAGCGCGACTATCGCTACTCTAGCGAGGTGCCGCCGGCTCCCGCGCCCATCACCGGCCGCACGTTTCGCGGCTATCGTCGCGCCGACGGCAAAGTGGGCACGCGGAACTACGTGGCGATCATCTCGACCGTGAACTGCTCGGCGTCGGTGGGGCGGTACGTGGCCGACCGCATCACGCCCGAAATCCTCGCCAGCTATCCCCACGTCGATGGCGTGATCGCGATCACCCACAAGACCGGCTGCGGCATGGCCTGGGAGAGCGCCGACCACCGGCAGCTCAACCGCGTGTTGGCCGGCATCGCGCGGCATCCCAACGTGGGCGGTTACATTCTGATCGGCCTCGGCTGTGAGACCGGCAGTGTGCGTCACCTGATCGACAGTCAGGGGCTCGTGCAGATCAGTGGCGTGAGCGCGCCGCTGCCCGAATCGCGGGTGCTCAACATCCAGGACGTCGGCGGTACCGAGAAGACCGTCGCCGCCGGTGTCGAGGCCGTGATGGACCTGCTGCCGAGTGTGAACGATGTCGAGCGTGAAGAGGTGCCGGCCAGCCACATCGTGCTGGGCCTGGAGTGCGGCGGATCGGACGGCAACAGCGGCGTGACGGCTAACCCGGCGCTGGGTGTGGCCAGCGACATGCTGGTGGCTGCTGGCGGCACGGCCGTGCTTTCGGAAACGCCGGAGATTTATGGCGCCGAGCACCTGCTCACACGTCGCGCCGTCAGCGAAGCCGTGGGCCGCAAACTCGTCGACCGCATCCACTGGTGGGAGCGCTATGCGGCCAAGCACGACGTGGTGATCGACAACAACCCGTCGCCGGGCAACAAGGAAGGCGGCCTGACGACGATCTACGAAAAGTCGCTCGGTGCGGTTGCCAAGGGGGGAACCACCGCGCTGTGCGACGTCTACGAATATGCCGAACCGGTGACGGCCAAAGGGTTGGTCGTGATGGACACACCCGGCTACGACCCAGCGAGCGTCACCGGCATGGTGGCCGGCGGTGCCAACGTCGTTTGTTTCACGACGGGCCGCGGCAGTTGTTTCGGCTGTAAGCCGACGCCGTCGATCAAGATCGCCACGAACACGCCGATGTACGAACGGATGACCGGCGACATGGACATCAACGCCGGCCGCATACTTGGTGGCACGAGCCTCGACGAGGTCGGCGAGGAAATCTTCGAAATGATCCTTCGCGTCGCCAGTGGCGAGCAGACGAAGAGCGAACGCCACGGCATCGGCGAGGAAGAATTCGCGCCATGGATGATCGGGGCTACGTTGTGAGGTGACGCGATCACCCACAACGGGTGCCATGGGCGGCTTGCTGCCCGCCCATGCTAGTCATGTGTTATCTCAAACGCACTCATCGACGCGCCAGGTTACCGCCACCTTTCCTTGGCCTCGGCTAACGGTAGCTCGGTATACGCCGTCTCCGTAGGGAGGAGCAACCACTACGGCGCGGGCTGTGCCTTCCTGATTCCTGAGGAATGCGTACAACGTTCTGCCTTCCGGCGCGCACTTTCTTGCCGACCGGAGTTGTTCCTGCAATACCGCCTCCGGAAACCGCAGAGAGAACTCTGCGTCGGCCAAAACGACTTCACCGCAGTCGATCACAATATCGTATGATTCGTCGCCATTCGGTGCGACATTGCGATCGCCAACAATGATCGATTCAAGGGTCGTTCCCTGCGTGTCGTTGCTGAAATTCAGCGTCACCTGATATTCGCCGTTCGGGACTCGATCGATGCGGGCTTGACCGCAATCGGTGAGCCGCGCGGCAGCATCGTGGAGGACCAAAGCGCCCGACGTCACGTGTATCGCACCAATCGTCCCGCTTGTTGCGTCAGCCGTGGTGGCAGGTGTCAGCCACGCAAAGACAACGCCAACGGTGATACTACAGGTGA
>JAGQPT010000189.1 GCA_020426575.1 Planctomycetales bacterium | reverse complement strand
GACGACCAATCGCACGTTGGCCTCGATGATGCGGTCGCGCGCTTCGAGCGCCTCCCGCAACAAGCTTTCAACTTCATCGATCAAGTCCGTGTCCGGGGCGTCCGCGTTGATCTTGCGCTGTAGCTTGTGGGCGAGGAACTTGGCGTAGTTCATCCGCTCGAACAACTGCCGTTCTTGCTCGGCAGTGAGCAGCGGCGCCTCACAGAGTCGCGCCAGGTGCGCAGGCATGTTCACGGGCAAACGTGACGAAGACTTTCGCTCGCCGTGGACTGGCAGATCATTCGCCGCGGGCAACGGTGGCGTTGCCTCTGAGAACGACTCATGCTGGATATAGTCGATCTCCGTGGCGAGCAGTCGGGCCGCCCGCTGCTGCATCGTGAGTATCTGCACCGCGCGTTTGTTGTGCTTTGCCTGGAGGGTCCTTCCGGGGGCAGACAACTCGACGCGCTTCCGCGACGGTCGTCGGCGGCGCGGGTGTGCTTGTCGTGTGGCGGTGGTCATGATGAACTCTCCCAGAAAGAATGAGATGAGGCAAAAGATGTGTCGGGCTCAATCGGATTGGCCCGGATCAACCTTGCGCGGTGCGGCGAGGCCGTCGATCGCGAGCAATTCGCTCCGCCGTGGGCGAGCCGAGTCGACGTCATCTGCAACGCCGACCCGACTCGCTGGCAGGCGGGGTGGCCATCAATTTGGCAACAGCACCTGATCGATCACGTGGATCACGCCGTTCGTCGCCATCACGTCGGTTTTGGTCACGCTGGCGTCGTTGATCTTCACGCCGTCGCAGGTCTTCACGTGCACCGACTGTCCCAACAATGTCTCGGCGCTATCGATCTTCGCAACCTTCGCGGCGGTGACTTTACCGGGCACGACGTGGTACTTGAGAACCGCCACTAGCTTGTCGCGGTTCTCCGGCTTGAGCAGCGACTCGACGGTCCCAGCGGGCAGCTTTGCAAAGGCTTCGTCGGTGGGGGCGAACACGGTGAACGGTCCCTCGCTCTTGAGGGCGCCGACAAGGTCGGCCGCGGTGAGTGCCGCGGCCAGCGTCTTGAATTGCCCGGCGGCGACGGCCGTGTCAACGATATCCTTCGTCTGTGTCTGCGTCGGCTGCTGGTCTCCAGCAAGTACAACGGTGCCGAAGATCAAAGTCAGCGTGGCGGCGGCCATCGTGGCGAGAAAACGATTCATGACCATCTCCTGTGGTTGGGATCGAGCATTTCGAATTTGTGGTCGCCGGGCGTCCCGGCGCAGTACCGAATCCTCTTGTCACGTCCTGCACAGAATTCGTTCAAAACGTTCATTCAATTTGTAGCAGGAACAGCCAGAAGGGCAACCCAAAAAACGTGCAAATCGTTCATTTTAAACAGTTGCAGCGGCAACTTATTTACGAGTAAAGACTTACAGAAAATGCCCTGTTCGCATGGCACGTTTGCTGCTAAACTTCTCCTGGGCAATGCCGCAGCGACACTTTTTTAAACGTCCAATACGTTCATTCGGTGGCCGTCCGTCCATGAACGAACTGCTGACCCCCAAGCAGGTCTCCCGTGCGATCGACGTCAGCGAATCGTCCGTTAAGCGGTGGTGCGACAAGGGCCTCATCGCCACGCGCTACACCGTCGGCGGCCACCGCCGTATCTTGCTCAGCGGGCTGATCGACTTCCTCCGTCAGTCAAAACACCAGCTGGTCCACCCCGATGTGCTCGGGTTGCCCGCATTGACCGCCGGTGCGGGCGAGATCGACGAGCAGACGATCCGGCGGCTCACCTCGGCACTACTTGACGGCGACGAATCGGTCGCCCGCCGTGTCACGTTCGATCTCTTCCTCGGCAATTGCCCGATCAGCGCGATCTGTGACGATGTGTTCCGTCCCGTGTTCCAAGAGATTGGCGCACGGTGGGAATGCGGCAACGCCGAGGTATATCAGGAACGCCGCGGATGCGAGATTGCACTGCGGGTGCTGCACGAACTCTTGGGAGTGACAGCCCCTCCGCCTGAGCGTGCGCCGCTGGCCATCGGCGGTTCGATCGCGGGGGATCAGTACAGTCTGGCCACCACGATGGTGGAGCTCGTGCTCCGCCGACAACACTGGCACGCTGTGTCACTCGGGGGAAACCTCCCCTTCGCCACACTCTCGGCCGCCATCGCCGAACATCGCCCCCGCCTCTTCTGGCTGAGTTGCTCGCACATCGAAGACAAGCAGGCGTTCGTGGCCGGCTATCGCGAACTGTATGAAGCGCACGGCGACGAAGTGCCGTTCGTTGTCGGCGGCCGCGCACTTGTCGAGCCAATACGCCAGCAGATTCAATACGCCGCTTACTGCGACACGATGCGCCACCTCGAATCGTTCGTGCACACGCTCCCAGCGACGGGGCCAACGTAAAGCCCACGCCCAATCCTCAGGGGCAAGCGCATTACTCGTGCCGATGGGGCGCGCCGGCTCGAGTGGGCCCGCCCGAACTGCAGCGGTATTCCGAATCAACACCGGTGACTAGCCGATGGCGACGTCGCGCCGTACGTCGTCGCGCGGTTCATAGCCCAACCAGCGGCGAGCCTCGTCGAGGCTCCACTTCATGCCCGTGTTGGCCGAGTTGCCGTTGACGACGATCGCTCCACCCGGCCATTCCGAGCCGTCGACCAGCACGGCCCGCTCGAACAATTGGCAAAAATCGCGGTTCGAGAGCCACATCAACTTGAACCAGGCATCGGCGACGATGGCGTCGGGATCGGTCGGCAAGGCCGGCTTCGCCTCTCCCGGCTTCCACGACAGGGCCAACGTCGACGGATGATTCTCGCCCTCCTGGCACCAGCCGACGCGAATCGAGACGAACGTCGTCGCTCCCGCCCGCCGCGCGCCTAGCGCCTGGCAAAGTCGCTCGCCGCTGCTCTTGGCGACGGCGTAGGGCGTCGAGTCCAACTGTCGTTCGCCGGTGTGCCACTGGGTGCCGACCGCGTGCGGCAGATCGGTCGTCAACTCGCCGGGACCAATCGTGCCGGCCAGCGGTTCGTCCTTGTAGCGCCCCATCACGTGGTTAGACGACACGAACACGTAGCGCCGCACACCGCTGTCGACCGCCGCCAACGCCGTGCTGAGCGTCATGTCCAGCGATGCGTTGGCATCGCTCCAACTCGCATCAGGAAAGGGATTCCGCGCGGCAAAGTGCACGACCGCGTCACTGCGATCGAACACGTCGCGCCACCGCCGATCGTCATAGTCCGTCAAGTCGCACGCGACGCACTCCCAGCGTTCCGAGTCGTTCACCTCGGAGAGTCCCACGTCGTTGGGCGTCCGCAGATCGAGGCCCGTGACGTGTGAGACCGCGTCGACGCCGAGGAGATGACGGGCCAGCTTCCAGCCCAGGTTGCCGGCGACACCCGTGATCGTAACGCGCGTCATCACTGGCTCCAGACGCGACGAAACATCCGCAGGGCGTTGCCATGCAAAATTCCTGACACGTCTTCGTCACTGTATCCGGCGCGCGACAACGTCGGGCCGAACCCCTGCAGGTCGGCAATCGTGTCAACGTCCGTCGGCGTGATTTCGGCGCCAAAGCCGCCGTCCATGTCGGTGCCGATCGCCACGTTGGCCGTTGAACCGCCCGCCAGGTCGGCGATGTGCTCAACGTGCGGCACGATCGCCTCCATACTCAGCTTGGCTTCGTACTCCCGCCGCGAGGGCAACTCCTCCCAGACGCACGCCGGATCGAAGAAAAAGTGGCCAAACACCATGCCGATAACGCCATCGCGGGCGATGACTTCCTTGATCATCCAGTCGTCGAGATGACGCTGCCCGCGGACCAGCGACCGGCACATGCAGTGCGAGGCCAGGATCGGTCCGTCCCAGAGGTCAAACGATTCCTTGACGGCCTGGTCGGCCATGTGCGTGATGTCGAGGATCATGCCCGCCTCGCGCATCGCCTTGTACAGCGGTTTGGCGGCGGGTTTCAGTCCGCCGACCGTGCTCGTGCCGTGGATATAGGTGTTCTCACCGAAGTGGGCCGGACCCACGACCCGCAGTCCCGCGTTCCACCAGAATTCGACGTCGTCGGCGTCGGCAATCGGATCGGCGCTTTCCATCGAGAGGATGTGATAGACCGGCGTCTCGGGGGGTGGGTCGGCCCAGGCCGCCTCGGCCTCGTCCAGGTCGGCCAGCGAACGCACCGGCTTGATTTCGCCACGCGCGGCCATCGCCTGGTAGTACGCCAGGTGACCGCGGCCCATCGCCATCGCCTGCTCCTGCGTCCGCATCCCGTCGCGCATCCGCCCGGCCCGCAACTGGATCCGCGACATGATCGTGCTGCACATGATCCCCACGCTGCCACGCCGCATCTCGGGGAACGTCACCGTGCAGTACCCGCAGTCGATGTCCTCGGCCACTTGCGGCGGTTCTTCCTCCTCCTGACGGCGAACCTCGTGAGCGTCGATCGTGAGGTCACGGTTCCAAAAGAGCGCGTCCCAGGCCAGGTCGAGATGCAGATCGATGATCAATGGTTGCGTCATGGTGGGTTCCGGAGGCGAGATCGGGAGCGTGGCCAATGGTCTCAGTTGTAGCGTTCCGGTGCTGGCAGATCAAAGGCGGCGCCACCGACACTTCGCCTAGGCAGATGGGCCATGAACCGTCAGAATGCCCCCACGTCTTCGATGATTCGATCAGGCAATCGGGCATCCAACCAGGCCACACGTTTGCATCACGGGAGAGGTTCATGTTTCACCGCAACATGCTTGTCGCTGTATTCACGATCATCGGTCTGTCGCTTGCCGCTGGCGTTACGGCGGCCAAGCCCGCCGCCGACGCCAAGGTCACGAAGTTGGTTTACTTCGACGTCTCGATCGGCGGCAAGCCGGCCGGTCGCATCGTGATGGGCCTCTTTGGCGACGACGTTCCCAAAACCGTCGAGAACTTCCGCGCCCTCTGCACGGGTGAAAAAGGCGAAGGCAAGTCGGGACGTCCCCTCAACTACCAGGGCAGCAAGTTTCACCGCGTGATTCCCGACTTCATGATCCAGGGGGGCGACTTCACTCGGGGTGACGGTCGCGGTGGCGAAAGCATCTACGGCGGCCGCTTCGACGACGAAAGCTTCGCGATCACCCACGACGCTCCCGGGGTGCTCAGCATGGCCAACGCCGGCCCCGACACGAACGGGTCACAATTCTTCATCTGCACCGTGCCCACGCCATTCCTCAACGGCAAACACGTCGTGTTTGGTCGAGTAGTCGACGGCATGGATGTTGTGAAGAAAATCGAGCAGCAGGGCTCCCAAAGTGGTGAAACGCGCATGCCAATTGAAATCACCAAGAGCGGCGAACTGAAGCCGAAACAGGGCACCCCTGGCTCGGGCAACTAGCTCCAGCAGGTATGGCGTGCCCATCGGCGTCTCCCCGGTCGCCGTCAAGGCCGCTGCGCCGGTTCGGCCGGCGATGGACGAACGCTCGGCGGTGACCTAAAGTCGGATATGAGGGTCGACCGCGCCCGGCGGCATAACCGGGCCCGGCCGGCAAATTCCGATCCGCCGGTGCCATACGGACCGGCCGCGGACACGATCCGTGTCACCTCCGGGAGTCGCAGGTCCATGTTACGAGTTCGACTGACTCTGATGCGCGTCCTCGTCGGGACGTTATTGGCGACCGCCGTGCTGGCGGCTACCGCCCCGCCGGTCCAGGCCGACGGCACCTGGGCCGACCGGCTTGGTTATCCACCAGGAAGCCGCGTGCTTGTG
>JAGQPT010000188.1 GCA_020426575.1 Planctomycetales bacterium | reverse complement strand
TTCACCAAGGCGGGTAAGCCCGGCTGGGGAGCGTTGATCCCGATCTACAACGTCATCCTGCTGCTGCAAATTGCCGGTCGACCGATCTGGTGGATCCTGTTGTTCCTGATTCCAATCGTCAACCTCGTGATCGCCGTCATCGTGGCGATCGACATCGCGAAGCACTTCGACAAAGGCACCGGCTTCGGCCTGGGATTGGCCTTCTTGGGCTTCATCTTCTATCCGATCCTCGGCTTTGGCGACGCCCGGTATCGGGCTGCCGCCTAGGACCGCTTCGACGCCCAGGCGCTCCGCTTGTATCGCGCATGCAAGCGGAGCGCCCCGGCAACTCGACACACTTGCCAGTGCCGTCACGCGACGCGACCGACCGCAACCCAATCGACCGCTCCCGGTCGCCCACACATCGAACTGGACGCACCTAAGGCGTCGTCTCCGCTGGGCGACATCTCTCCATGCCCCGGGCACGTCGATCACCGGCGTTTGTGGGCCGTGCCAGGCCCGCATATACTGAGGGAATTGGCCGCCTGAAACTTCTTGCTGAGGCGAAGCGACGATGAATCGCCACATCGTGTGGGCGGTCTCTGCTTTCTGCCTGGTACGATGCGCAGCTGCGACCGAAGTGACCGAGGGTTTCGTGCACCACTGGGCTCTCTACGAAACCGATCTGGCCGGGGCAGCGCTCGACTCCGTGGGCGGCAATAATGCCACAATGCTGTGGGTCGTGGGTGGGCGCTGCTGTGCGCCGATCGGCGCGGCCCTCGCGCCTCATCACCGCTATGTTGAAGCAAAACCATCAAAGCCGGCACGGTGCGGCGTCTTCCTCGTATAGAGTCACGTGCATCATGGACGAGCAACACGGCAAAGACCTCTCCCTGGAAACGTGTCGCCTTGTCCTCCAAGCGCACGAGCCAGCCGAAATCGTCGCCCTCGTCGACGGTAACGACACCTACCGAAACGTGTCGGGGCTCGAGCCGGCGTCCGGATTGCGGGAGTTCTTCGTCTCCGGCGAATTATCGCCCGACTGGCTTGCACAACTGCGCGCGGCCGAGAAAGCGGATCCCTGGAAATGGGGATTCGCTCTTCTGCTCCGCGGCACGAACCTCGTGGTCGGCACGTGCGGGTTCAAAGGGCCGGCCGATGGCGAGGGTGTCGTGGAGATCGGCTACGGCATTGTCGCCGATCACCAAGGACGCGGCTTCGCCAGCGAAGCCACCGCCGCGCTCGTCGCCTTCGCTTCAACCTGCGGCGACGTACGCCGATTGCGGGCCCACACCCTCCCCGAAGCCAACGCTTCGACACGCGTACTTTCGAAGTGCGGCTTCGAGTTCATCGGCGACGTCATCGACCCCGACGACGGCCCGGTTTGGCGCTGGGAACGTGACCCCGAGCAGCGTTGAGCACTGACCATTTCATAAGACCTCACGGGCACGACTCAGCACACTCGCCCGATTGCGCCACGACGACCTCTGTCAACTCGATCGTTACCGCAGGACTACCCCATGGATCAGGAATTGGTCTCGCGTTTGGAGCGCGAACTGGAACGGGCCGTTGCCACGGCGGTCAAGAAGATTGCGGCAAAGCGACTGCCAATGCAACCATCGCGGCAAACGATCCACCTGATGGCCAAGGCAGCTGTGAGCGTCTACGAAGCCGCCGCCGCGGCCCACGAACGTCGCGATTGACGCCGCCTCGAACGGCCGCAACCAATGCCAATGCAACGACGCGACGACCCCGTTCCCGCCGCGTCGCGTCTCGGTTAGCATGGTCCTGTAAGCTCCACGCCCCGTTTGCCGACCGAACTCGTGCCATGTCCGAATCCGCTGCCTCGTTTGACGGACTCACCGTGTTCGGCTTCGAAAGCCGGCGGCGCGAAGAACTCGCCCGCATGATCGAGCGACGCGGCGGACGTGCCCGCGTCGTGCCGTCCATGCAGGAAGTCACGCTCGAAGACCACGGACCGGCCGTCGACGCTGCCAATCGCATCATCACCGGCGAGATCGACGTCGTCGTCTTCCTCACCGGCGTCGGCGTCGAACACATGCTCAAGCTCGTCGAGCGGCACGTCGACCGCGGCCGGCTGATCGACGCCCTCAGCGACGTGGTCACCGTCGTTCGCGGTCCCAAACCCACCACCGTGCTCAAGCGGTTGGGCATCACCCCGACCTACCGCGCGCCGGAACCGAACACCTGGCGTGAGCTGCTCGGCGTGATCGATGAGAACCTCACGATCGCCAATCACAGCGTCGGGCTGTTTGAATACGGCGTCACGAACCCCAGCCTGATCGCCGGCCTCGAAGCGCGCGGCGCCCGCGTGCAGCGCGTGCCGGTCTACAGTTGGCAACTGCCCGACGACACCGCGCCGCTGGAAGGCGCCATCGCCGCGATCGCCCGGGGCGAGGCCGACGTCGCCATGTTCACCTCCAGCCCCCAGATCCATCACCTCTTCCGGCTCGCCGAACGGCTCGGTGCGGCCGAGGCGCTGCGCGGCGGCCTGCGATCGACGGTGATCGCATCGGTCGGGCCCACCACCAGCGAGACGCTCCGCGACTATGGATTACCCGTCGACGTCGAGCCGATGCATCCCAAGATGGGGCCACTCGTCGACATGGCGGCGCAACGGGCGGTCAAGCTCGTGGCGCGCAAACGCCGCATCGCCCCGCTCACCAGCGGTGAAGGCACCCAGGCGGCGTGCGAAGACGCCCCCTGGGTGAACAGCCCGTTCATGCGGGCCTGCCGGCTCGAACCGGTGCCATACACCCCTATCTGGTTGATGCGGCAGGCGGGCCGCTACATGCCCGAGTACCGCGCCATCCGCGAGAAGACTTCGTTCCTCGAACTCTGCCGCAACCCCGGGCTCTGCGCCGAAGTGATGGCGATGACCGTCGAGAAACTGGGCGTCGACGCCGCGATCATCTTCTCCGACCTCTTGCCGATTCTCGAACCGATGGGGCTCGACCTCGAATTCGCCCACGGCGAAGGGCCCGTGATCCACAACCCGGTGCGCGAGTCGCATGACGTCGAACGCGTCATCGAACTCGAGAGCGTCGAGGCGGTCGACTTCGTCGTGGAAACGGTGCGGCAGACCCGAGCGAGCATCGACGGCGCGATTCCGGTGCTCGGCTTCGCCGGCGCGCCGTTCACGCTGGCCAGCTATATGATCGAGGGGGGCGCCAGCCGCAGCTTCCTCCACACTAAGACGCTGATGTACCGCGACCCCGGTGCCTGGGCCTCCCTGATGGGACGGCTCAGTCGCACGGTGGCCCGCTATCTGAATGCCCAGATCGCCGCCGGCGCCCAGGCCGTGCAGATCTTCGACAGTTGGGTCGGCTGCCTCGGCCCCGAAGACTATCGCCGCTTCGTGTTGCCGCACACGCGCGACCTCATCGACCAACTCACGGTCGGCGCGCCGGTGATTCATTTCGCCCAGGGCAACCCGGCGCTGCTGCCACTGTTGGCCGAGGCTGGTGGCGAAGTGATCGGCATCGACTGGCGCATCGATCTGGACGCCGGCTGGAACGCCGTCGGGCACGATCGCGCCGTCCAGGGTAACCTCGAACCGACCGTGCTGTTGGCCGACCGCACACAGATCTGCCGCCGCGCACAGATCGTGCTCGACCAGGCGGCCGACCGACCGGGCCATATCTTCAACCTGGGCCATGGAGTGCTCCAACAGACGCCCGTCGAAAACGTCGTCGACCTGGTCGAGTACGTCCACCAGCACAGCAAACGATGATGACGCAACACGACCACCCCTCATCGCGCCGCGTGGCCGTCATCGGCGGCGGCATCACGGGGCTGGCCACGGCGTACTTCCTCACGCACGATTACCCAGGCGTCGACGTCACCCTGCTCGAAGCCAGCGACCGCACCGGAGGCCTGCTGCGCAGCGAGCGCTCCGGTGGCTACCTGTTCGAACACAGCGCGGACAATTTCATCACCAACCTGCCGAGCGGCGTCGAACTCTGCCGCCGCGTGGGACTCGCCGACGAGTTGCTACAAACCGACGAGCGCCATCGCCGCGCGTTCGTCGTGCGGCGCGGCCGACTCTTCCCCGTGCCGGCTGGATTCACCCTGATGACCCCCGCGCGGCTGCTGCCGATGGTCACGTCGCCGCTGCTCAGCCCGCTCGGCAAGTTGCGTCTATTGCGCGAACCGCTGATCCCGCCGCGCACGGATTCCGGCGACGAGAGTCTGGCGTCGTTTGTCACGCGTCGCCTGGGCCGCGAAGCGTTCGACCGGCTCGTGCAACCGCTGATTGCCGGCATCTACACGGCCGACCCCGAGCGGCTCAGCATGCAAGCCGCTCTGCCCCGTTTCGTGGCGATGGAGCGCGAACACGGCAGCCTGCTTCGCGCTGCCCGTCACGCGGCCCGCCAGTCGCATAACGGCGACGCTTCCAGCGGTGCCCGTTACAGCATGTTCGTCGTGCCCCGCGCAGGCATCGAAGCGCTGCCGGCCGCCGTGGCGGCAGCACTACCGCCCGGCTGTGTGCAAACCGCCGCGCCGGTGCGCCGGCTGGCCCACGATGCCGGCGCCTGGCAGGTCTCTGTCGGCGACGAGCCGACGCCCCGACACTTCGATGCCGTGGTGCTCGCCACGTCGGCCACCGCCGCCGGCGACCTGATGCGGCCGCTCGACGCCACGCTGGCCGACCAGCTCGCGGGCATCCCCTACGCCGGTGCGGCGATCGTG
>JAGQPT010000187.1 GCA_020426575.1 Planctomycetales bacterium | reverse complement strand
GCCGGCGTCGCGCCCAGGGCAAACCCCGTGTAGACCTCCTCGGCATACGTGCGGACCTGGTACAGATCGGTCACCGACATCTCGCCGGCGAGTGTGATGGCCAACCAGACCGCCGCGCCGCAAATGGCCGGCAGCGCACCGGGGAGCGTGACGTGCCAGATCACGCGTCGCCCGCTGGCGACGAGCGCGGCCCGTTCTTCCAACTCCGGCGCGACGTAGGCCAGGCCGATGACGATGATGCCGGTCACCCAGGCCAGCGCGTGCACCGCGTGCACCCAGACGACGGCGGGCATTCCTTCCAGCCAGGTGCGCCGCGGCACGAGCCCCGACAGCCAGCCCTGCACGCCGGCGGCTGCCTCCCAACCGGCCGCCTGCAGGTACAACGGCACGAACAACGTGGCGAACAACACCGCCCCCAGTAGCCGTCGCCCCGGCAGGTCGGTCTTCACCAGGGCCACGGCCAGCAGCACGCCGGCCGGCAGTGCCAGCACGCCCACCGCGACGACCAACAGCGCCGTGTTGGCAACGATGCCGAGCAGCCGGCTGTTGGTCGCCACCCAAATCCCCCAACCCGCCAGTGCCACCACGAGCACGAGAATTTGCCCAATCTGCGAACGTGACCGTGCCGTGTGCATGTCGGCCAGTGTAATCGAGCGTGAGCGGCCGCGGCAGTGCAGAATCCTCCCGACGACGGTCGTCCCGTCGCCGTACGCACGTCCCGAGTCGTCTTGGTCCCAGTCGCACTCGTTTGGTATAGTCCGGCCCCCCTTGGGTGGATGCGCCGTCGTGCGTCCCGCCTCTCGTCCACACCTCACGTCTCGCTTGATGCTGGCTGCGACCGGCCAGAGGAATCTCTCCATGCTGCAATCGGCCATCTCTCGTCACGCCACGGTACCGTCAGCGTCGTCGTCATCGATAGCGGCGGCCGTGACCATCGCGCGGTGGTTGACGGCGTTATCGCTGACCGCGCTGTTCGTCGTCACGCTGGGCTGCGCCGAGGCGAACGTGCGTCGCACTGCGGCCAAAACACCGCCGGTGCCGGACGATGAACTCGGCTACACCGACCCGCGGCGCCGCAGCGAGGCGCTGACCTTTCTTTCGGCCGAGGCCGACGAACTCGATCCGGCCGAACAGCAGCGCATCAGCGCGCGACTCGCCGCGGCGATCGATAATGAAGACGATCCCCTGATCCGTCAGCAGACGGCCGTCGCCCTGGGTGGCTATCAGACCGACAGCGCGATGGCCGGCCTGCGCACCGCGATGGCCGACGATCAACCCCTGGTGCGGATGGCGGCTTGCGAGTCGCTGGGCCGCCGCGCCGCCGGGGGCGACGCGGCAAGCACCGGGGCGGTCGATCTGCTCACCAGCGCGCTGGCCGGTGACGACAACATCGATGTCCGTCTGGCTGCCGCCCGGGCGCTGGGTGCGGTCGATTCGCCGCGGGCGGTCGACGGCCTCGTGGCCGCGCTCTCCGACAGCGATCCGGCCCTGCGCCATCGCGCCGGCGAATCGCTCAAGAGCGCGACCGGCGAGAACTTCGACAGCATCGACGCCTGGCGCACCTACGCGGCCGGACGCCAAACCGGCCAGAGCGCCGCCAACATCGCGCAGCAGCCGACTCGGCTTTTTTAGCGGTTTAGGCTGGCAGGTGTTTAGGCTGTTAGGTGTTTAGGCGGTTAGGGCAGGGGGCAATCTCTCTCGGCTGATCGCGCCGAGACATCTTTTTCACAAGTGAATTGCGATTCTACTTGCGCACCCGTAGACTGGCGTCGCAACTGGGCAACCTCTTGGCAGTCGGTGGAATTGGCAATTCCGATCACACTGCTCACGTGTCGACGCCAAACCGACAAGCGCCGACCCGGGGTGGGAACTCTCATGTGAGGTGGGTGTAATGCGATACTGTCAAATCCTGTCGTTGGTTTGTTGTTTGTGGATTACCTGTAGCGGAGTCTGCAGTACAAGCGCCGCGACGTGGGATCTAGCCGCCGATTGGAGCGACGCGGTAAATCCAAATGGACCGTGGTCCTACAATGGTATCGACGGGGCGCCACTTACAACCCTTCAACCCGACTACGATCTCACCACGCCGACAATTATTCAGCCAGCGTGGGCCGACTCACCTTTGTACGACTCCGACGATTTTATCCCAGGCCACATTCCGTTGTGGGCCAAGAATGTGGACGTTGCGGCTTGGCCAGAGCTCGACTTTCCTCTTGGGGCGGTTGGTGCGCACACTCCCGCAGACCATCAAGGGGGCGCTAGCTATTCTTCAGTTTCCTGGACGAGCCCTATTGATGGGATAGTGACGTTGTCTGGTGCAGCTTGGCTAATGCGTCAGCGCAATCAGACGACATGGTCGCTTCACCTCAATGGAGTGCCACTAAGTGACGGCCACATTCCATCCGACGGGACATATAGCTCAGCCAGCCCTTTTAACTTTTTGGATGGTTCTGGTGGTGCACAAGCTCTCAACATCAACGTTGAGGAGGGCGATACCGTCGAATTGCGACTCGCTGTGTTTTCCGGCGGGGAACTTGTGGGCTTAAACTTGGCACTTACTGAACTCACCGCCGGCGACCGTTTCTGGATTAACCCGGCTGGCGGTCCGTTCGAGACGACCACGAACTGGAACCCGCAGGCGGTGCCCACGGCGGCCGACAACGCCATCTTCGACCTCGACTCGGCCTACACCGTCACATTTGCCGGCGATGCCGACACCCTGGGCGTGAGCGTGCTCACCGACGATGTGACCTGGGACCTTGGCTCGCACACCTACACGCTGGGCGACGTCACCGTGCTCGGCGAGGCAGCCGACGACGCGGGACACCTCACCGTCGTCAACGGTACGGTCGAAGGCCGCACCGTTTCGATGGGCCGCACACTCGGCGGCGAGGGCTCGCTCACCGTCTCGACCGGCGCCACCTGGAATCACCCCTTGAGCACGATGGTCGTCGGCCGTAACGGCGCGGGTGCGCTAACCGTCGAAGACGGCGGCACGGTGAACTCAACCTCCGGCGAGATTGCCCGGGACAACGGCGCCACCGGACAGGCAACCGTCACCGGCGCGACGTCGACCTGGACCATCGACAACTACCTCTACGTCGGACAAGGCGGCGACGGCGAACTGACCGTCAGCGCGGGCGGCTCGGTATCGGCCGACTCGGTGACGGCCGGTGAAGACGCGACAGGGCTGGCCGCGATTGAAGTCACTGGCGCGAACTCATCGTTAGACGTCGCACAGCGACTGGCAGTTGGCGGTGACGGCACGGGCACCCTCAGCGTGCTGGCCGGCGGCAGCGTCACGGCCGACATCGCCGACGCGGGCTTCGCCACCGGTGGTTCGGGTTCCATCACGGTCAACGGCGCCGACTCGACGCTGGCAGTCGACAACCTGCTGCAAATCGGTCGCGATGGGCAGGGACAACTCACCGTCAGCAACGGCGGCACGGTGACCTCGGCGTTCAAGGCGCGGCTTGGTGTGCTGGAGGGTTCCTCGGGCAACGCCACGATATCGGGCTCGGGTTCGACACTCGTAGTCGCCGACTTTTTCTCGGTCGGCTCAAATGGTGGCGGCAATCTCACGATTTCAGGCGGCGCCCACGTGACGACCCCGGTGAGCGAAATCGGTAAGAATGCCCCGGCCACCCGAACGGCCCCGCTCACCGGCGCCCGCTCCACCTGGCACCAGACCGCCCGCGTCGCCCT
>JAGQPT010000186.1 GCA_020426575.1 Planctomycetales bacterium | reverse complement strand
GGTCATCACGCCCAGCGCACGGCTTACCCGTTCCAGCAAACCGACGAGGTTGTCGGTGTAGCGCTCCGATTCGCGGGAGAAACCGCGCAAGTCGCAGAACAGCACGGTGACGTCGGTTTCCTTGGGGGCCAACGCTGCATCGGTCCCTTCGCCGGCAATCGCATTGAGCACCGAAGGGGCGAAAAACTGGCTGAGCCCGGCGTAGCGCTGCTGCAACTTGCGAAGTTCCAACAGCGACCGCAATACCGCCGCGATCACTTCGGTGAACTTGACGTCCTCACGCAAATCCGCCGGGTCGCCCGGCGACCCGGCTCGGACGGACGCCGAGCGGCCGGTGGCATACAGCGCCCAGCGACGTTTCGTGTCGCGCTTCAGCGGCGTGCACATTGCCCAGTTGGCATTGTCGGCCAGTGTGTAGAGTTGATTGGCCGATGCTGCCGTCGATTCCCAGGTGTGCAAGACACTTTGGCGGGTGCGGATCGCCTGGCGGACAAGCCGCTCGCTAGGCTGAAACGGTCCCAGGTCGGCGCGGCGGCGGTCCCCGTGCAACACCTTCAACGGTGCGTTGTCGCTGTCGCCGTCCATGGCCACGAGTGCGGCGGCATCGGCCCGAGGCAATCCGACGAGCAACATGTTCACTAGTTGCACGAGAAGTTCTTCTTCGGTGCCGGCACGGGCGATCACGTCCGGCAGCCTTGCCAACACCTCGATACGCTGGTCCGCATTGCGGTAGCGAATCTTGTCGAGTTCATGGACGGCAAACGTCTTTTCGTTGATCGACGCACCCGCGTCGTTCGCCGCGTCGGCACCGTCACTCGTCAACGTGAACGTGGTTTCGCCAATGACGAAATAGTCGCCCGGCTCGATCGTGAAGTCGGTGGCCTTGCGACCACGAACGAACACAGGATTTCGAGCCTCGGGAAGACAATGCACGCTCAATCGCCCGTTCTGCCAACGCAGATGCGCATGGCGGCGGGAAACGCGACTGTCCCAACCAACCGCCCAGCCTTGCTCGTCCCGCCCCAGCAGGATGCGGCGATTCTCGGGAAGCGGTCGCCGCCAACGGTGCTGGGTCTCCGGCCCTTGGGCAATGAGGTCAGCCACGCTCGCAACACTCCCGGTTCAGTCGCCGTTGTCACTCGAAGATTCGATCGCCAGATTGCAACAGCCTACCAGACGGGCACGGGACGGGTGAAGGACACCGCCGCTCAAAGGGCGCCGCCCGGACGCGAACGCCCGTCAAGCGCTCGTGGACGAACCGGTCGATGACGTCCCTCGTCCCTCGGACGTACTGCTGGCAATGCCGGCGCGACGCCTCAACGCCGCCATCAGGCGTGAGCGGGGACGTTCGTTCATCACCAAGACGACGACGCCCCAAAGCCCGGAAACCACCGCAACCATGAGCACCAATGCACCGAGTCCGGTACCGATCAGCGTCCGCCCCAGGCTCTCAACGGCGCGAACGGCCGAAGAACGCGGCTCCTGAACAATCACGGCCCAACCCGAGTCGGCGTCGGGCCAGCCCTGGACGATCACGGGCTCGATCGCGGCAAGCCACGAACCCTCGCCAAGTGCCGTGGGGTCGACAAAGTGCTCCTGGTGCGCAGCGTCGCGTTTACTGGTATCGTCCGACTTAGCGTCGCCGCCATTGCGATCCAATCGCCGTAGTACCAGAATGTCGTCGACCACGGCCGGCGGCAGGTAAAACTGTTGGCGATCCGATTCGCCCGCCTGAAGCAGTTTGTTGAACGCCGGGTGTTCCAGCACGATACCAGGCTGACGTTCGTCACCCAGATCGATGCTGGGCATCCGCGAGTCGACCAGCACTGTCTGCTTCGTCGCACCGCTGTCGTAGCGCAGCTCGGCGAACTCGCCAAGTTCGACGGTCATCGCTAGTATCCCGATCGGTTGGCGGTCAACCGTAGCGTCCACGCCGTCCGCCGGGGCACCACCCGAAGATATGCTGTCGGAGGCAACTTCGTCGCCGGCCGTGGTCACGTCCCACACCGGCACGGAAAACGCGACCATCAGGTTATGCGTGGCCTTGCTGGGGAACACGACGGACTTGTGAGCGTGGCGGATCGGCGTGAGGTCGAGCCCCTCGTCGCTGGCGAAGTCCTCGCCGCGGCCGTTGAAGTAGTCGCGACGCGCAAAGCGTCGGCCCACCGTGATGGAAAACGGGTCACGAGCCAATTGCAGTCCGTCGGCGTTAGTAGCAAACCAACTTGTCGACGCGAGCCCCGACCTTTCGGCTCGGGCGCGGGCGGCGATCAGCCATTCGCCGAGTGCCTTCCATTCGTCCGAGCCCAGTTGGTCGACCGCCGCAGCCGCCTTGAGAAGTTTCACGAACTCAGGTTGGGCCGCCTCTTCGCTCAGCACACGCCAACGGTGGTCGATCTTGCCCGCCACTGACTCGGCGACAAGTTGCGCGGCGTAGTAGTTCGTTTCCAACGTCTTCTGCGTCACCGCGGTGGTCGACTCGGACATCGCGGCAGAATAAGCCAACCAGCCGAACAGCGCCACGACGAGCAGGAACAGCGCGGGCCCTGCGGCACCGAGCAGCAACAACGGCCGTCGCGCCTTGCGAACCGATCTTTCGTGCAGCGCGTCGACCACGGCCTGGACATTGCGGTAGCGCCGCTTGGGATTCGCCGCCAGACACTTGTCAACGATCTCGGCCAAGTGTCGGTCGACACCGTCAACCTTGCGATGCTCAGCTGGTTGCGGAGAGTCGTTGATCAGCCGCTGATAACGTCTCAGTCGGTCGGCAAGCGGCCCTGGTGCATCGAGTGCCGCAGCCTCGGGACGATTGCTCAATGGCGGATGCCCCACCAACAAGCAGTAGATTAGTGCCCCCAGCGCGTAAACGTCCCAACGGGCGTCCGGAGAACCTTCCAGGTCGGCCTGCTCTGGCGCCATGAAATAGAGCGTGCCCAATGCCGCCGTCTGATCGTACGACAACCGTGACTGACCGAAGTCGGCCAATCGTGGACGGCCATCCTCGTCCAACAGCACGTTGGCCGGCTTGAGGTCACAATGCAGCACCCCTTTTCCATGTGCGTGCACCAATCCCATCGCCACGTCCTGCAGGATCCCCAACACCTCATGGGCCGGCAGCGGACCGTCCTTGAGCCGATCCTCCAGGGAACCGTGCTCCATATACTCCATCACGAAATACGGCGGGTCGGCCTCCCATCCGACGTCGAGCAACTGGACCGAATAACGGTCGCCAAACAGGAAAGAGAGTTTTTCCACCTCGCGCGACAACAGCGCCCAGTCCAAGCCACCGCGGTGTGCGTAAAACTTGATCGCCACCTTCTGGCCGGTATTCTTGTTGACGGCCATCCAGACTTCGCCATAGGCGCCGGCGCCCAAGTGGCGTTTGGCCTCGTAGCCGGGAACTTGCAGCGGTGGTCGACTCCGCTTGAGGCTCTGCTCGCGCGAGCGGCGACGCTCCTCGCCGGACTGCTCCAGGGTGGGCTCAAGGCTCATTTAGGCTCGTCTCGATAACTTCGCTGCCGACCTTGCACTGACAATTTTCGTGCCTCACGGCGTCACTGCCTCACTGGCACCATTGCCTCGCTGGCGCCATCGCCTCGCTGGCGCCATCGCCTCGCTGGCACCATCGCCTCGCAGGCACCGCAGCCACCCGGCGCGCACCACGTTGGCAACCCGCTGCCCACGGCAAAACCCAAGCACCATCATAACGCTTCGGAACGTTTTCGGCATCGCCGCCTTCCGCGCTCCGCCACTGGATTTTTCACGTGCGTTCGCGCCAGGCAATGACCCCGACTGTCGGCCGTGAAATCGCCGGCCGACGGCTCGCTTGACTTGCCTGGCAGCTTTGAGAAACTGGGTGGCCTCAATCCGACACGCACCTTCGTCGCCCTCACGTTCGCTGAAACGGTATCCATGCCGATCTCCGTAGTTTGCCCCGGCTGCAAGTCCCGCTTTCAAGTCAGCGAGAAATTCGCTGGCAAGCAAGGCCCCTGCCCCAAATGTAAGAAAGTCATCACCGTCCCCGAGGCGGACGCGGTCAAGATCCACGTTCCCGACGAGTTCGAAGAGGGGGGGCGTGACGCCAAGGGCAAACTGGTCGGCAAGCCAATCAAGCGGAAAGAGGCCAAGATCACGCCGCTTCTGGCGGGGCTGATGGCCGCGGCGGTCGTCGCCGTGATAGCCGTCGCCGGCCTCATGGGGACGACGATCGCGGCATCCTGGCCGCTGTTGTCGCTGGGACTGTTGGTCGTCTCGCCTCCGATCTGCATGGTCGCCTACGCAATCCTCCGCAATGACGAGTTGGAGCCGTACAGCGGTGCCTCGCTCTGGATCCGCGTTTCCATCTGTGCCCTCGTTTACATCCTGCTCTGGGGCGCATATGGCATGTTGCACGCGCAGGTCGCCGTGGCAGGCTATTACTGGATCGTCCTCGCCATACCGTTCCTGGCCGTTGCCGGGGTCGCCGCCTACAGCACGCTTGATCTCACGTTCGAAAACGCCGTGATCCACTACCTGTTTTATCTGCTGCTCACGATGGGCCTGCGCTGGTTGGTCGGGCTCGGCTTCGTCTGGGAAATGCAGTCGACGGTAACCGGCTGACGACGCTTTCCCAAACACAACGGACTGAAACGGCGTTGAGTAAGACATCCCGACAAGGCGACGACCTGCGCAAGATTCCCGAAGTGGCCGCGCTGGACGCGCACCAAGGGTTGATGCGGATACCGCCGGAACTGGATGTCCCCCTCACACGGCGCGTGCGACAGCTTATCGACTCGGCCGAGTTCCGCCGCCTGGCGCACGTCAGTCAACTCGGACTCGTGGCACTCGTCTATCCGGCGGCCAACCACACGCGCTTCGAACATTCGCTCGGCGTCTATCGACTCACACTGCTGTATCTGCGGCGGCTTTCCTACGACGAACGCTTCGCCGCCAGCGTGAGCGTCGCCGACGCCGAGATGTTGATCGTGGCCGCCCTGCTCCACGACCTGGGCCACTGGCCGTTTTGCCACCCCATCGAAGACATCGAGTTGCCGGGGATCCCGCCGCACGAGTTGTTCGCCAACAGCTTTCTGCTCGAAGGCGAAATTGCCGATGCACTACGCGATGATTGGGGCATCAAGCCCCGCGACGTGGTCACGCTGCTCTCGGAAAAACCCCGCGACGTGCGGCATCGCATCCTGTCGAGCATCCTCTCCGGACCGATCGACGTCGACAAGCTCGACTATCTGTTTCGCGACAGCCTGCACGCCGGCGTGCCCTACGGACGCAACTTCGACCAGGGCCGACTGATCAGCAGCTTGCGGCTCAACGCCGCCGGTGACGGCTTGGCCATTTCCGACAAAGGCCGCACCGCCGCCGAAATGATGGTTTTCGCCCGCTACATTATGTTCAGTGAGGTGTACTGGCATCATGCCGTGCGTTCGGCAACGGCTATGCTGCAACGGGCGTTTTACCTGTTGCACCACTCGCTCGATCTCGATGCCGCCTTTCGCATGACCGAACATGCCATGGTTGCCGCCATGCGCGAGGTGGCCGACGGTCCCGCCCGCGAGTTGCTCGATGGCCTGTTCGGCACGCGGCGTCGACTCTACAAGCGGGTCCTGCAGTTGAGCATCCTCGAACGCAGCGACCTGTACAAAATGCTCGCCCGCAAGCCGTACCCCTGGCTTGTCGGCTGCGCGGAACAATTCGCCACTCTCGCCAGTGGTGCTCTGGGACGCGTCGTCGCCCCGCATGAGATCATCTTCGATGCCCCGCCCGCCCACCGCGAAGTCGAGTTCAAGATCGACGTCTACTATCCCAAGGAAGACCGCTACCGACGGCTCGTCGACGTGTCACCCGTCGTCCGCGCGCTCGCCGTCGAGCAGTTCGACGACCACGTCAAACGTGTACGGCTGTTTGCCCATCCCCGTATTGCCAACGAACTGCGCAACCGCGGCGACCTGATCGACTTGGTCCGCCAGGCCGCGGCGGCGATGAATTAACGGCGCATCGCACTGTGAATGCGCGGGCCGCGATGCGACCGTGAGCGACACGTTCCGATTTGGGGGTCAGGTGCCCCAGTCGCGGGCATAGCGGAAATCGCGGTCCATTGTCCGCGACGAAAGCTTGGCAATGATCGGCATGCGGCGTTTGTAGTGATTGCGGCGGACCATCGCGGTGACGCGCTCGATAAAACCCCGTTCGAACCCTGCCGCTTCAAGTTGATCGACCGAATAACGTTGATCGACCCACAGCACCAACAGTCGGTCGACTTGGTCGTAACCGAAGCCGAGTTCCGCCTCGTCGGTCTGCCCGATCCAGAGATCGCCCGACGGGGCTTTCGCCAACACTCCGTCGGGAACGCCGAGGTGACACGCAACCTGACGCAATTGTGTCTTATAGAGATCGCCGATCGGGTTGATCGCCGAGGCCATGTCACCAAACAACGTGCCGTAACCCAGCAGCAATTCGCTCTTGTTGCTCGTCCCCAACACCAGACCCGCGAAAGCGGCGCTCTGATCGTAAAGGATCGTCATCCGCTCGCGGGCGCACTTGTTGGCCAACCGCATCTGACCGGCGTCGGGAAAGTGGGCGAAATAGGCGTCGATCTGATCGGTGATCGGCACGTCGATTGTCTGTATGCCCAGGGCCTCCACGACTTCGGCGCTGTGCGCGCGGGTCTCGGCGCTGGACGTACGATACGGCATCGTCACCGCCAGCACGTTTTCCGGACCGAGCGCCCGGGCGGCGAGATAGACGACCGTCGACGAATCGAGGCCGCCCGACAGCCCTACCACCGCACGCGTGAAACCCGTCCGCTGGATCTCGTTGCGGATAAAACGCGTGAGTATTGCTTCGACAAGTTCTGGGTTGACCTGCAGCGCGCCAAGGCCGTCGGTGGGACCAACTCCCGACGAGGCGCGACCAGCCGGCCCTCTGCTGGCTGTGTTAGTCATCGTGTTTGGCGTCATCGTATTGGGCGTCGTCGAATCGGTCGTCATAGCGTCGCCGGCGAATGCGGTTGAGTTCTTCGATCGTGATCAACAATTGCTCGTCGCGGGCCAGGGGTGTGATCATGCGTTGGCGACGAAGCACCGTGCGGTCGAATTCGACGACCAGCAGCGACTCATCGAAATGGGGCGCGGCGGCGATCACCTCGGCGTTCGGCCCTACGATCATGCTGCCTCCCCAGAAGCAGAGCCCGTCCTCGAAGCCGACACGATGCACAAACGCGACCGCCGTGCCGAGCATCTGAGCATACGTCTTCGCCAGCCGCATGTACGTCTCGGAGGTCCCGATCACCGGTCCCTCGACACCTCGCGCCGGCGAGTTGGCAATGCAGACGAGCAGATCGACCTCCTCGGCCTGCATGATCGCGATGGCCGAGATGTGCCAAAAGTCTTCACAAACAAGCAGCCCCACCCGACCGAACTTCTCCGTATCGAACGCTTCGATGCGATGGCCGGGCGCGAAGTAGCGGCGCTCGTCGAACAGGCCGTAGGTGGGCAGGTAGACTTTGCGATGCACGCGACGGACCTGTCCCGCTTCGGCGTAGAGCGCGGCGTTGTAGAAGCGGTTCTGTCGCGACTCTTCAACGAAGCCGAAGGAGACGTCACCGTCGCCAGCGGCGTCGACGAGCTCTCGAACCGCTGCCGCGTCGCGCGACAACGCCACGTCCGGGACCATGTCGCGGAGAAAGTAGCCGGTGAGCGACAACTCCGGGAACACGGTCAGATCGGCCTGTTGCGAGCGGGCCGCGGAGATCTGTTCGAGGTGAAGACCGAGGTTGTGGCGAACGTCGCCCAATCGCGGCGCGATCTGAGCCAGAGCGATCCTGACGGTCGAGCGATCAACCGGCGAACACGCGGCCACGGCAGGCGCCAAGTCCGGGATGGACGCCTGGGCAACCGTCGCGCGGGGGGAGGTCGCGTCAGGACTCGTCGTGGGGGTGGCCATGCAGGGGTTCTCGCTGTCGAGCGCGGGGCAATGTCCGCTATCCTTGTTAGTATAACGGGTGGCGGTCCCAGCGCCCCAGGTGTCAGTGGGGCGAATTACAGGCAATGCGTGTCACCCCTCCCAGACCTCCAGAAATCCCGAAACATGCATCAGACGCCGAAAACACGACGGCCTGCTAGACGCGCCATCGGCCAGGAGCTGACGATGTTCTGCGCCATCGTGACCGCCGGCGTCATCAGCCTCTCTGCGTCTTCCTCATCGTTGGCAATCCCGCGTCGCACGGGGAGCCGTACAGCTGCGCCGCGCCGATATGCTGAACCGCCCCAGTTCGACCGCCGCATCCGCGATGTGTTCTATCCCGACGCCCGTGAAGTGCTCGGCGAACTGCCTGACGCCCCCGCGGTAGCAGCTTCGCCTGCGGCCTCAAGCACACCGAATCCACCTGCGGCCCGAACCCGCTCGTCGAACCCCCACAACACGGCGACGTCAGGGACGGCCTGGTCGGAATTGATCACCAGCGCCGCACTGGAAGGTGCCGTCAAACAAGTCAACCAACGACTCGCGCGGACGCTGGCCCGCCCCGGCGGCTTCAAACGGCCCGATGCCTTTCGCCAGGTCAAGGGCGACTTTGCGTTGCTGGCACTACTGCTTGGCATCGTCGCCGACTATGACGGAGATGTCCGCTGGCAAGACCGCGCGGCGGCGGTTCGCGACTCCGTAGCCCGCGCGGATTGGGCCGAGGCCACGGACGAGGCATACGCCGACGCCAATCGGCGGCATGAATTACTCGCGGCAATGCTGCGCGGCGACAACCTTGGCCTGCCGGCGCCCGAGGCGACGCCGCGCTGGAGCGATCTCGCCGCCCGCCGATTGCTGATGGCCAGCACACAGGCGACGCTCGATGATTCAATTGCCAAGGAACTCGACGCGCGGCGGCTCACTCCCACGGCACAGGCGTCGCTCGCCGCTGACGCGCAATTGGTCGCCCTAACGGCACGCGTCTTTGCCGACGAGTCGTACGAATTTGGCGATGACGAGTCATTTCGTGAATTCGCACAGGCCGCCGAGGCGAGAGCCGGCGCGTTGCGGCGCGCCGTCGAAGCAGGCGAGCTCCCTCAGGCCCGCGAAGCACTCGTCCAGTTACGCCATTCGTGCGAAGAATGTCACGAGAGCTACCGCATCGACGGCGGTTGAGCCACGAGCAAGAACACTCGTCACTTGACAATGCAGGTCATTGGCGGAACTGACGGATCGTGATCGGCTGTTCGGGGGCCGTGCCGCCCGCTGCGCTGTTCATACCGGGGTACACGTAGACAATTCCGTCGTCGACATCCGTACGGTACGCCTCACCCGTGAACGGATTAACCGAGTACGACGGTGGTTTGACATCCAGCGCGGAGGCCAGCGCTAACGCCCAGACCTCACACATCGCTCGATCGGCGGCCATCGTCTCTTGGGCACGGCGAACGTTGGTGAGCAACATCCGTCCGGCGACGAGCGGGTACTCGCCGATCGCTTCGGCCCGCCCGAGCTGTTCGTCGATCTCCGTGAAGACCTCGCCACGATCGTACGACGGTCGGTCACATGCGTCGATCAGTTTGCGCATTGTCTCGAGATAGAAAAGTTCGTCACCGTCGACGTTGGCTTCCGCGGCCGCCAGGAACTGCCCCTCTTCCGCTTCCTGCACAAGCGCGTCATGTTCGGCATCAGTTAGCAAATGAGCGAGCCTGCCGTCGCGGACGACTTCGTACACGTGCATCCCCAAGGCCCGGTCACCGATCCAGACGTCCGACTCTGGTGCCCAGCCGTCGAGCTGTTGACGCAGTAGTTCGTACACTTCGCCCACGTTCCGCTGACCGGCGCGTTCGTCGGCGACGATTGCCGCCATTACCAACAGCGCGTCGTGTCGCAGGCGAGCGGCATGTAGCCGACACGTCACCTGCTTTTCCTGGGAAAGACACTCGGCAAGCCGAAAGATGGCACGAAGCGGTCCCAGGGCTGCGGCGGGGCCTTCATCGTGTAGGCGTACCGCCGCCTCGAGCGTCTTGAGCCGTCCGGCAATCACTGCGTATTCGACCGGTCGCGTGTCAGCAAAGTAGCCCGCTGCGTGTTGCACGTGGAAGTCGCAACGGGGCCGCGTCAGCGCGGCATCGATCTGCCCGAGCGCGTCATGGTGGCTGACAAGAAACGCACGCACTTCCTCAAGCTGCGGAGCTTCGAAATGCAGCCAGTCGCCAGGCAGCAGTTCTTCGCTGTATTCGAGGACCGACTGAATCCGACGCTTCTTCACCAGGTCGACGAGCCCCGTCGCCAGGTTCTCCTCGTCCGGCACGCCCGCCTCGTCGAGTTGCCGCGGCATGCCGCCCTCCTGACGGATGCGCTCAACCTCGTTGCGCAGTGCCTCATTCGGCGAGTCGCCGACGCCTTTCAGACCGCCATAGTGATCGACGACGCGAAGGATGTCGCGTTCGAGTCGAGTCGGCTTGGCGTCGCAGCCCGAAATCATGCTGACGACCGTCACGCCAGCAACGACCGTCAACCACGATAGGTGGTGAAAGCGGCGGCAGTCGTGGTGCAAGCGACGCATCGTGCCGGGGTATCCCAACGCGCAACGACCCACGTTCCGTCCTAGAAACGTGTCATCCCTGAAACACTCCGTCACCAAAAGTCACTGAAACAGGGGCGCGGCATCGTAACGGGCCCGCCAGACACGGCACTAGATCAATTCGCCACCCGACCGTTGCCGCCGCTTCCGACACCGTGATCGCGGACCGTGTCGTGCCAGGACGATCAGGACTCCAGTGGAGGACGCCGCCTCGCCGCTGCTGGCGTTGCCTGCTTGCGTCGCCGGCGCCGCGTTCCCGACTTGCTCGACTCGTCGTCGCTCGATCCGGCCAAGTGGTGTTCGCCACCTCCCATGATCACATCCAAATCGAGTGGCACGAGGTCGACCAATTCGGCCAGGCCAGCGTCGGCGATCTCGCTACCCGAAACGTAACGTCCCGGATCAATCCAGCCGAGAATGCTATCAAGTGGCACGCCGAACAGACGCGCCAACATCGCATCCATGTCCGCCTCGAGTTGACCGAAATGCCGGGCCCATTCTGACGCCTCGGCCAATCGCACGTGCTCCTCGCTCTGCCACTTCATCGGATGAAAGAGCAAGTTGCTGTATCGGGTGACGAAACGCCGCTGGCAGGCGGCGAACGGCCAGAGCGCAGCGGACGAACACTCTCCCAAAACGACGGCCGTCGCATCCAGGCCGCGCAGCCGAATGGCCGTCGCAAGCGAAATGGCACTGTACGAACTGCCGCCGGGCGAATCGAAATAAATCACACAGCGGCCTCGGTGCGGCACGTCCAACAGGCGCTGCAGCACGTCGGACTGACCCTCGGTGAGGTCGCCGACCAGCGCAATTTCTGCAATCGCATCGCGTTCCCTATCGCCCGTCGAATCCGATTCCTCGTCGAACACGGTGTCTCCCTTCAAAGTCACAGGCCCGCTTGCTGCAACGAAACAACAACCGCTGCCCACGAAGCATTAGTAAGGTACGTCGTCCGGAACCTGATGAGTGGCCGATGCGTTGCCATCCAAATCGCAAACGCGGATCTTCGACAACGTCGGCACGACGCGCGCCGACCGCCCGTGCCGTGTGCTCACAAAGCGCAAATATGTTCACGGCGTCATCTCTGCGGCGTTCATCCTACCACGGCCACATATGCCAATCCACAAGCCACGCGACGGGAAAACGGCCGCCACCAAGAAGTCGTCTACGGCCGAAGCCAAACCGGCATGGCCGAGCGACGCGACAGTAGCCGAACCTGCATTAATTGGCGGGTGTCGGCAGATCGGCAGGCTCGCCATCCAGTGGAACGAGCCGCTCGCGAATCACCGTGGGTCCCTGGCAACATTCACACGGCTTGAGTTCAAACATAGGGATCGCGCAGACGTCGCACCAGTAGTCCATTTCATACCTCTTGCCGTCCTTGATCGTATAAACCCGAATCACTTGGACAAGCGGCGAATCCTGGTAACGACGTACATACAGTTCGACCTGTATGTCGCGGATTCGCTCGTCGACCCAAAAGCCACGCCCCCGATCGTCTTTGACCAGGGGCAGAATGCGGCCTTCGTTCGTTTCCAGGGCCACGTACGCCTCGGCAACGTCAGGATCACTTTCGACGGCGAAACGCCGTGAAAGGATCTCGGACAACCAACCGACACGGCCGCGCACTGATTCCTGAACGTACGCATCGTGTCCGGCCGTCGTGGATTCGCGCGGAGTTTCATCCGCCGCACTAACGTCGGGCACGGTAACAACGGCGACCAATATGGCCGCCATAATACGATACAGCACACACGCCATGAGCGGACCGTGTTGGAGTTCGCACAATCGGACATCGACAAAAAAGGGCGCATAACTG
>JAGQPT010000185.1 GCA_020426575.1 Planctomycetales bacterium | reverse complement strand
GTATGAATTGTACGATAATTTTGTCGTCGGTTTGCACACCGGCTTTTTCCAGCAGTTGCCGGTCGGCGTCGGCCAGATTGCCCTGCTGCCAAGTCATGTAGAGCCGTTGCTCGTCCTGCCCGCTCGCCGCCCGATGCTGTGGATTCTTGTGTGCCAGGTCGGTTGCGTACTCAATCCGCCGCCCCGTGCCGATGGCGGCCAGCTCGATGCCGAAATAGTCAAGTTGTCGTGCGTATTCCGTGAGCGTGTTTCCTTCGGGAAACGTGATCTGCCAGCGCTGTGCCCGGGGTATACCGGGTTCGCCGTCGCCATACCCTTTGCCGGGGGTACGTCCATCGCCGGTGGAACGTCCGCCGCCCCCCTCGTCCCAGTCGTCGGTCAGCGCAGGATTGTCGAGTTGGGCGCTGCGCATCCCCACGGCGTCGGTGATCGCCGCAAGCGTCTCGGGAATATGGGGGTCCGGCAACTCAGCTTCCTTCGCGAGGTCGGCGATGTCCGGAGCGTCAATTGTCATGCTTTCGCCGATCAGACCGCTGTCGACACCACCGCCGATGTTTTCCAACACCACCGGGACGGCAGAGTGACGAACAAAAACCTGGTTGGTGAACCAGATGACCACCAACGCCGTGACGCTCACTCCCAGCAGCACAAGCGCCGCGATGAGCAGACTTGCCGCGCGGTCGTAGGCTGAGACCTTGAGCTCATAGGTATCAAGGTTCACCCGGCGCGGGACGTCACGAGTGGAAGCCGTTGATGGTGCCATACTACCGAAGGGGAATACGTTGGCGGGAAGAGACGGGGCTTGTGGGTCATTTGTCGAAATCGGTACCGGGTCGAACGACCAAGTACCACTGTTTCCAGTGTTCAATCGCTGCGGCACGCAGATCGCTGCCATTTTCGCCCAAGGGGCCAACGCCACGCGTTCGCCGGCTGATCTCTTTCAGGCCATCGTTGGCAGCGGTGGCGACTCGGGGATCGGGGTCCGAGAGCGCGTAAATGAGCGTGGGGACGTTGTCGAGGTTCCGCGTGCGCGCCAGCGCCGTGACGGCGGCCAGTCGAGCCTCGGCGTCGCTGCCGTGTGCCAGCCGATGCAGCCGGGCGGCGTGTTTGTCGAGCAGTTCCACGTCCCCCTCGGCCGCCAACTCCTCGAATCCACGCAGCGCCTGGAGATACTCGGGATGGTTGGGATCATCCATCATCCCCAGAAGTTCGTCGGCGGGCCCTTTGTGGGGTCGGGCGACCACGCGGCCCATCTGCACGACAAATTCACCGTCGCCGCTGGGTATTCCTCGCCCCCCCACCAACACCCCCGAGCCGAATCGCCCCGCCTCGGTGAGGCTCTTGCGCGTCGAACGGATCAAAAACAGCACGCTGAAGGCCGTGTCGCACGCCGCGCCACAACGACTTTGCCAACTCCCCTGATCGCTCTGCGAGTCCAACAAATGCCGCGCGATGCGGCTGTACCAGTCCGCCACGGGAAATTCCGTGTTGCCCGACGCTTCCTTAAAGCTTTGGTAGCGTTCGAAGGCGTACATGTAGTAGTGATGATACGTTCCCGGCGCGACGTCGAAGTGTTCCAGCGTCCAACGGTTGCCGTCGGTGAGCGCTCCGAACAGCCGTTTCCTGTCGAAACCCGTGCCGACGCGTTTGGCTTCCCCGTTGGCCGAGTGCAAGGCGGAAGGAACCGTGGGATCGTGTGCCTTACGGCCGGCATTGTTGAAATAGTCGAGACAAACGTAGAGACTTCCCATGGCGGCGGACGTGAGCGAATTCGTTGAGTTGCCCTGGATTTCACGCACGTACGTCCCTGGATCGAAGGGGTGGTAGGCGAATCCCCCGCTGTAGTCCTGCGTACGAATCATCCATCCCATCACCGATTTCCAGACTTCGTCGGGCACCACGTAGCCCGCCTGTACCGCCGTCCAGATGGCCAGCACACCGTACTGCGTCTGCGACGTGTCACCGCCACTTTCATTGATGTAACCCCAGGCGCCGTGTGATTTCTGGTCCGCCAGAATACGCTCGAGCAGCCAACTAATTTCACTGGCGTATCCTTCGCTGTCGACTTCTGCGAGTAGGATCAGCGACAGGCTGAGCGAGTACATCTCGTCCCGTTGTCCGTGGGGGCCCTTGGCGATGTAGTTGCGTATGTCGTTGACCGCCCGCTGCACCTGTGGGTGGTCTTCATCGGCGCCGGACTTGTAGAGCGCCAGCGCCACCAGCGAGCTACCGCCAAAGCGCTGATCGCTCGCGGTGGCGAGAAAGTCCGTGCCGCGTTTCACCGCCGCTTTCACCTCGGGGCTCTCAGGCGTCAGCGCCGCGTCGGTCGAAGAGCACCTGAACAGGAGCACGCACAGCGCGACCAACGTTATAACGCCGTGCCACGCACGAATGGGCCGCTGCGCGAACGCGTGGCCTGGCATCGCCGTCGACACTGCCGGATCGTGCGCCGGAGAGCGCAGACCGCGATCGCCGAGGCGCATGTCAGCCAGTAGGTGCGTTCGGGTCTCAAGACCCGAGTCGAGATGGCAACACACGTTCCGTTTCCCGTGATAGAGGCCCTTACAGTCGATGGTAGCTGGAGCAGCGCGTGCTGTCAAGCAAACGGTCGGTCGTAAGTCATTGTCGCGTCACGAGTTGGTGCTGAGCGTTGTGTTTCGGCCTTGGCCCGTGCTGTCCGTCGTGGGGAGGCCTTCACAATCGCCTCAAGGTGCGGCTGGCCGTGGCGCGTGCCGTCCGGTCCATCTCGGCGCAGATCCACGGTCCCCCGGCGTGGCGTCGTGCGGGTCGTACCAGAGCGACTTGTATTGTCCGTGGGCGCCGCCTACGCTTACGCGGCATGGGCACGGGAGCAAACGTCCGATTAACGCCGGCAGCTCGTCGGCGCGGCTTACGACTCGGCTACGTCAACGTCGCGCTCTGGTCAGCCGGCATCTCGCTCACGTCGGGTAGCCTGATCTCCTATTTCGCGCTCGATCTTAACGCGACGGGCGTATCACTGGGGCTGATTTTCGCCCTGCCGACGCTCGTGGGGCTGTTGCGGGTCGTCGCGCCGCTGGCGATCGAGCGCCTCGGCAGCAAGAAGACGACTTGCGTGCTGCTATCCGCCGTCAGCTACACAGTGTTGGCGACGCTGCCGGGAATTGCCCTCGTCGGCACCTCCGAGCCTCGGTTTGCGCTTGGTCTGATGATCGTTGTGCTCTGCGTACACCAGCTTTTCGAGTTCATCGGCAGTGTGGCGTTCTGGTCGTGGATGGCCGACCTGGTGCCTTTGCGGATCCGGGGACGTTACTTTGCCTGTCGCCAGATCATTCAACTCGCCGTGGCGATACCGACCCTACTTGCCGGTGGGCATTTTGCCGACGTCTGGCGCACGTCGCACAGCAGCGTTCCGCTCTGGGGATACGCCATCCCCAACGGCGTAGGCGCCCTGCTGCTACTTGTTTCGGTCTTGCCGCTCTGGTGGATGCCCGACACGGGCGCGGGACCTGCCGTGCGCGCCGTGATTCCATGGCGCAGCGTGATGGCACCGTTTCGCGACTGGCGTTTCGGTCGGCTGGTGCTGTTCGGCTGTTGGCTGGCGGCGGCCAACGGACTGACCGGTGCGGCGCAAGGCGCCTATCCCAAGTACGCGCTGGGGCTGGGCGTGTTGTCGCTGCAGTGGATGCGCATCACCATGCGCGGCGGCCAGATCGCTGTGTCCCGCTGGGCCGGGCCGCTGAGCGATCGGGTCGGCAATCGACCGATGATGATCCTTTGCCAACTTGTTGTCGCCAGCAGCATGGCCTTTTTCCTCGTTGCCTCGCCGGAACGACCGTACTGGCTTTTCGGTGCTTACGTCGCTTGGGCGTTTTACGCCGGCTTGAACATCGGCATTCCCAACCTGATGCTCCGCCTGGCGCCCGACGGACAGCAACAGGACAACTCCGGCTACATCGCTCTCTACTTTGCCACGTCCGGCGTTTGCTACGCCGTGACCAGCTTGTTCGGCGGATGGCTCTTCGACGTGCTGCGAGCCCGCCAGGCGTTCCAGCTCGGGCCTTATCTGCTCGACCACTACCAGATTCTGTTCACCGTCGGTCTGATGATGCGCGGCCTGGCCGTCGTCTGGCTGTTGCTGTTGGTCGAACCGGACACGCCGACCGCCGCGGAGCTGATGCGGCGCTTGCTGCGAAGACGTGGTTAGCAGGGTCGTGCACGGGCGCTGCCGAATGCGTCGCGCCGCCGTCGACGGAAATTCAATTACGCCGAAGGTGACCACCCGCTCACCGGTGAGGGATGAACAAGCGGTGTGGCACCTTTCGCGATCATCTGCACTGCCTCCGCGGCAGCGGCGACGCTCTCGACACCGTCGTGTCCCTCGATCGTCAAATCGAACCGACGTTGCTGGCGAGGTGCCAACGTCGTGACGCGGCCGTTGGCTTCTTCGAATGGCCTGGGATTGGGTAAATTCACGGCTGGTTCCAAACCGGTGACGTAGCCGTCTTCCTGGCATTGTGTGTTCTTCCACTGCGTGAAGCAGGGAAGCTGACCGAGATTAAATCGCAGGCTCACACCGGCCGTGCCTGCCGCGTTGCGAAGCGTAACCCGCGTGTTGTCTTCGCCGTCGCCGATCAGGTTATAGAAGTAACACTGTTCGGCGTAGCCGGCGCTGCCAGCCGGATAAACATCCCACGTTTCGACGTCTTCGGCCGCCCGGGCATTCAGCGGAATCACCTCGCTCACGGGGGCCAGCACCCTCGCACCGGCTTGGAGCAGCGGCGCGCCGAAATTGACGTGATACAGCAACTGCAGCTCGCCCGGTTCTGCCGAGAGGTTGGTGACCTCGTCGACAATGCGGATCGCCGATTCCCCCGGACGCGCGGAAATAGTCGACCGCAACCGCAACTTGTTGTGGAACAGCCGCGACTCATCCACTTCGCCGGTGACGTGGATTTCGCCCGATTCGCCGTCGATGCTCACCTCCAGGTGGTGGGCTGGAATATTGGCGATCTTGCCGTGCAACCCATAAACAAGTTTGCCGCGGTCGTCAAACACGGGACCACCATTGCTCTCCAGGCCGCAACGGACGAGCAGCTCGTCGAATCCGCCGAGCCAGCCGAGTCCGCCGGGTTCGGTCGTGGGCACGAATTGCG
>JAGQPT010000184.1 GCA_020426575.1 Planctomycetales bacterium | reverse complement strand
CGGGCAGCGCCAGCTCGCCCAGGTCCAGTCGAATCTCCGCGCCGTCACCTACGAGCGACCAGTCGGTCACGTACCGGGCGGTTGCCGGCGGCACGTCGGGCTCTTGCTCCGCCGGAGCCGGGGGAAGCGGATCGTCGTCACCCGCGGCGCGCATCTGCCCAGAAATCACCAGGCTACGGCCGCGAAACGCGTCCTGGAACATTCGGCGCCACTTGTCGTCCTGTTTGCCTGCCTGACCAGCATCCGCCAATACAGCGAGCAGGTCGTCAACCGGCCGCGCCAACAACGACGCCCACAGTCTGGCCTCGTGATGCAGTTGCACGGCCCGCCGCGCGGCCGGTGTGTCGTCCCCCAACCCCACCGCCGCGCGGTCCGCGCGCCTCAGCATGGACTCGGCCGCGACGAAATCGGCGGCCAACAGCGCGTCATACCCGGCCGTGGTGTCGTGCTCAAGATCCCGCGCATAACGGGCGCGCACCGTGCTCCGCCAAGTGGCGAACAGCGTAACGGCAATCAGCAGCACAATGGCCAGCGCCACGAGTCGGGCACGCAGTCGCCGCCGCCGCCGGGCCGCGCGACGGGCCTCGCTACGGCGCTCTTCGGCCGTCCGTTCCCGGTGTGGTTCCGCTGTGACCGCCTCGCTCGCACCATTCCCCGCCGTCACCACCTGCTCAGGCAATTCGGCCTCGGGAATCTCGGCGCGGGGCACCTCGGCATCGGGCACCGGCCCCTTGCCTTCGAGACGGTCGACGACGGCGGCCGCAACAAATTCACCCGGCTCGACGGTTTCTGCGGCAGGCTGGCCGTTCGGCGGCGCAACATCGTCGCGACGTGTCGCGCCGGCCGGCATCGCCCGGGGGTTCAGCGGCAGCACGAAATTCGGCAATCCGCAACTCGCACATGTCACGGCTTGGAAGTGCGGCGTCCTTTGGCCGGTGAGCACTTCACCGCATCGGCAATGCACGGTGTAACGGACGTGCGGCGCACCGCCACCCTGCTGGCCTTTGCGTTTGCCAAAGATTGAGCGAAGTGTCGCCATCGCGCGTCGTTCTGCCATCCGCCGTTCCACCGCCGCGTCCCCGTTACCTATCTCCAGCCTACCCGAGATGGGCGACGGGCGAAAATCGACCTGCCGGCGACGGCTGGTTTTGCAGCACATCGGCGGCGGGACACACCGTCGGGTGGCCCCGCCCCGCAGAACCGCTGCAATCGTTACGCCACCTGGCCCATGCCGGCGGACATCTTTGACGCACCGGGCCCCGTGACGTAGACGATAGTGTTAGCGCTTCCCCAATCGAAGCGGGATTCGCTCCGGTGTGGCACCTGCCCACATCCCTTGCGGTGGCACCGAGTTTGGCACGGCAGCCGCTGCCGCACGTTGTCGACAACAGACACACACCCAATCAGTACGAGTGTTCCGTCATGACGACCGACCGCAGTATCACCGACCCGACGACGCCACGTGAATTCGAAGTGCATGCCCGCGCCAACGACGCACTGCACGTCGACGGCGCCTCGCGCGAGACGGCGCCAATTAGCGCCGACGAAGTCGTCACCGAGCCCGTCCCCGCCGGCGAGCCGGAGAACACGAACAGCCTGTTCAGTCGGTTGGGCCTGTCGGTCGACCTGGGCGATGAAGCCGCTCCGGCGGCCGGCGTTGACGCGCCGGCGACGCGTCCAGCGGCACACGAACCGGCCACCGGTCACGCCGGCGATCACGACGAAGACGCCGAGGTTGCCGAATACATGCGAAAGCTGCTCGGCCGGATGCGAGGCGACGAGCCGGAACACACAGGCCGTCCCATCCACAAGTCGGGTTCGGCCACTCGCGCGACCACCAAGCCGGCGCCGGGACAGAGAACGGCGACGAGCACCAAGGCCTCCAGTCACTCGGCCACGGCCAAGCCGACGGTGACCACGCCGGCCCCCATCGAGAGAAAGCCCCGTCCGCCGCGCCCGGCGACACCCCCTGAGGCGTCGATCGACCTGGCCGCGCTGCGCGACGTTGCCAACGTTTCGGCCCGCGGCGCGCTGGATGCCCACTCACGCCGTCAGTTGCTCAAGGTGACCTTCAGCAAACTGTTGCTCGCCGGACTGGCACTGGCGGCCGGCATCAGCATGGCGTGGCATTCGCCCGTCTTAGGCACCTACGCCGTCGTCGGTGCGGGCGTCTGTTGGACGATCACCCTGGTTTGGGGAGCGCAGTACCTCTGCCTGCTTCGCATCTGTTACGGCAGCGGCTCGCGCACCACGCCGAAACCCGCCAGCCAAGACGAACCGCAAGCCTCGCAGTGCACGGCGGCGGACGCCACGTAAGCAACCCCCTCGCCGCCACCATGACGTCGTTGCGAGGGGGATACTCTCGCGGCACACGGGCACGGGTTTCTCGCCGGGGCGCCCGTTTCGCGCAGACGGCAGCCGGATGGGCGCGAGCGGAGCGACGGTGCTCCTCGAGGCGAGCGCGCGTGCATTGCGCGCTCCTCCCGCTCATTCTTCATGCAATCTTCTTGCGTTCTTCACGCAAACCACATCCTCGTTAATCGTGGGTGAGCTTCACAACAAGTCTGTGTGAACGGCGATTGACGATCTCGGCAGCAGGCGGCAAAACACGTGCACGCTCACTCGTTGAGCCATGCACGGCGGGTCGCTGCCTGATTTCATCACCTGAGCGGTCTCTCGAGTCCAGCGCACCGACGTGGCGGCCGCTGCCGTGGTTTCGTCAATCGCGGCAGCGGCTGCATACATTCCGGGATGCGGCGGCCGGGCCCGTGGCGCAACGTCCTGGCAACGCCGCCCCCAGCAACGCGTCGCCCCGGCGGCGTAGCAACACGGCACTCCACCAGCGTTGTATGGCAGGCGCACGAATGCCGCGGCGTAACACCCCAACACCAACCTTACCAGCCATCGATCCGACGCGCTCATCAAGGCGTGAACACCCGTCGACGGTACGAAACATCTGCTGCCCGCGATCCTTGCCACGAGTGCTGTCACGGCCGCGCGGCTGCCAGCGAACGACAAAAAGCGCGATATTTCCCACGTTGCCACTTGACATACCTTACAATGAGCGGCCCAATGATCGGTCGGTCGACCCACCTCCATCGACACCGCCTTTGCGTCGTCACGACGCGTGCGGCCGACGAGGTCGCGCCTCGGTGCAACCTCGCCTGTGACGGATCAGGCCGAGCGGCTGGCGCACGGCACTTCGCGTAGTCCACGCATCGCCGCTGGTCGGCCGCCGCGAATTGCGTCGATCGCATCGAGGACGGATTCTCCAACCTGACAACCCGAAGAGATTTCTTGATGAGACCGCATGCCGGGGCCGTGACACGAGGATCGTGAAACACGTGGCGTTGAAGGAGCGGCACCCAAATGTTGACTTTACTTTGATAAGTGCAACTCACACGAGGAACGCAAACATGAAGCGCAGAATCGCAAGCACGATGACGGCGTTGGCCGCGGCTTTGGCCGTGACCGTGACGTCGCAAGCCGGTCAGTTCGACCCGCCGAATCCGGTCGATCTGGGTGGCGGCACAGGCGCCGGCCCCTGGTTCTACGGAACTAGCGGCTCGAACTGGGATTTCAGCACCATCCCCGGCGCCGTGATCGGTGGCACCGGCTCGGACAACATCAAGGCCACGCTACTCTCATCCGGTCCGCTGAACTGGCAGGACGTGCGTCACAACGAAGGTGACATCGCGCTGGGAATCAGCCCGTTCGTGCCGGCCGACGCCTACACGTACCCTGATCCCAACAGTTACCTGAACAACTACGCACCAGGCGGCCCTGGTCCGGAAACTTCCTCCTGGCGCGTCAATCAGGCCAACGGCGGCCTTTTCGCCAGCGTGCGCGTCAACGGCCACGACAACGGCGACACGATCGACGGCAGCACGCCGGTCGGCACGGTCTGGGGTATCTCCTACTTCAACGACGGATTTGGCCAGGGCAACTCGTACCACCCGTTGCTCGGTAGCTTCACCAACGGCGGCACCGGCTCGTCCGACCTGCAAATTGGCATCCTGGGTTCGTACACCGAAGGCGTCATCCCCACCGCGACCGCCTCGCTGCCGTACGGCCAGGGCTGGCTCGGTGGCTGGGTCAACGGCACGATCGCCGACATCATCGACGCCCAGTTCAATCAATTCGACTATACGCCGTTCGGTGGCGTCGACCCCGTGACCGTCACCAGCGCCAGCCCCAAGCTCAGCGCCAGTTCGATCACGTGGGCGTCATTCGACGCCAACGCCCACGTCGACCTCTCTTCGCAGGGTTTCTCGCCCGAGACCGGCATGCTGTTTGTCGCCCCGACCAGTGGCGACAACAACACGAAGATCGCCGCCTCCACCGCATTCGCGGGAGGCTGGAACGTGACGATCCGCGAAGACGACTCCCAACCCGGTCTGGCGCCGTTCGACGGCGTCGTTTCCTCGAACACGGGAGCGGCCGCTTTCCAGATGATGTACATCGATTACGACGCGCCGGGACTGATCGGCGGCCAAGTCAACGGCGCCGACGGTAGCTTGATCCACAGTGCCGGCGGATTGACCGTCACGCGCACCGGCGTCGGCACCTACGAGGTCACCATTCCCGGCAAGACCGGAGACGACGGCATGTTGATGTTGTCGATCGCCGACTCGCACCCGAACGACGCTGAATACGCCGGCCGCGGCATCGCTTCGTTCGAATACAACAGCGACACCGGCAAGTTCGTTGTCAACACGGTCGAACTCACCGGGCCGGACGTCGTGAGTTTCCTCGATTCCGGTTTCTATTTGGCCTGGGTCGACTTCAGCGACCCCTTCCAACCCTGGATCGACGGTGACGCGGACATCGACGGCAAGGTAGACGGCCTCGACTACCTCACCTGGGCCGGCAACTTCGGCAAGTCGGAAGACGCGATCTGGTTCGACGGTGACTTCGTCCACGACGGCACGGTCGACGGTCTGGACTACCTGGCCTGGGCCTCGAACTACGGCACCAACACCAATGCGTCGGTTGTCCCCGAGCCCGGCACGTTCGCCCTCGCCGGCATTGCCGCGCTGCTGATCGCCGCGCTGCGTCGGCGCCGCTAGTCCTCGGCGGCTCGTCCGCCTCAACTAGTACCACGACACGAGACGAGCGACACGGCCCCGCGCCGTGTCGCTCTTTTTTTGCGCCGCAAGCAACGTGCACCGCGCATACGTGAGCGGTACCACCAATAGATTTCACCGGCGCAGATTTCGCCGGCGCTGTCCGACCTGCCGCAACGGGTTCATCGCTCCGCGCCCCGGCAGCGCCCCACGCTCACCGTCGCCGTCGGCTGAGCCAGCCGCAGAGCAAGCCCGCACCGCACACGGCCAATGCCACTCCGGCGGGTTCGGGGATCGCCGTGGCGGCGCCCTGGCCGAATGTCGTCCCCGCGTCCGCCGACGCCCCGGACAGGCTTGCCGCGGCGAGCGACGGCGAGTAGTTCTGGCTCCAGATGATGTAGTCCAGTCCGTCGACGACGTGATCGTTGTTGAAGTCACCCTGGGTGAAGCCGACGTCGCCCAGCCCGAAGTTGCTCGCCCAGACCAGGTAGTCCAGACCGTCCACCGTGCCGTCGAGATTAGCGTCGCCCGGCAGCGGTGCGTCGAGGATCGCATCCCAGGCAATGGCAAATTCAGTCGCGATGTCGCTCGTCACGTTGATCGCGTACCTGCCGCTGGGCAAATTCTGCGCAAACAAGTGCTCCACGTTGTCGATCGTCGACGTGCTCGATTCGAGCAATGCACCGGCGGTGTAGTCCTCGGCCTGGTAAAGCCGCAGATCGATGTTTGCCAACCGCGGTTCAAACGTGTAAATGTCATTGAGCGGATTGCCGTCGCCGCCGTCGTCGATCCCCACGTCGAACGTGCGGTTCCAGGTAGCGATGATCGACAACTGTTCGAAATTCGCCTCGGGGATCACCTCGAAAAAGTACCAGTTCGCGCCGCCGGCGGCGATCGTGTCGAAATCCCAACCCGTGCTCGCAACGTCGCTCGTCGTGCTGGCCTCGAACTCACCGGCGCTGAGGATGCGGTGGCTGTTGTCGACGTTCAACTCGCCAGCACCATAGCGGTAGTCGAGCGGTCGCGTCGGCGTGTGCGACCAGTCGTCGGCCGTCGTGGCCGTGCTGCCGGTCAAATCGAACTCGTCTTTCGTCGCGCCGGCGAGCAATGCCGCCTTGATCGTTTCCATCTGTCGCGCGTTGACGTTACCGCTGGTATTGGCCGTTTCGACCAGCAGCGCCGCGGCACCGGAAACCCAAGCCGTCGCGGTGCTCACGTTCCGCCCGTCACCGGTCAACGGGTCGAGCCCGGCGACGATGTCGGGTTTGACGCGGCCGGCCACGTCCACCGTCGTGGGTCCCTGCGTCGAGTTACCGTCCGTCCGCCCCACGGCGATCGAGTTGTAGCTGTTGGCCATCCCCTGCGGAAACGCCGAAGCCGATCCGTTGTTCACCCCTACCACCGAGACGACGTTGTCGCGGTCCAGCATGTAATCGAAACGCCGCAACAGTTCCGGTCCATAGCTCACGCCGCCCGGGAGCAACACCCAGCTGTGGTTCTCGACGTCCCGCGTCTCGACCGCTGGCAGCGACAAGGTCAGCGGCCGCAACATGCCGGCGCCGATGTAGCTGTCCGACTGATAAACGTCGATCTGCGTCACGTCCGGCGCGATGCCCTTGGAGCCATAGGCATTTCGGGCCACGTTGGTCGCATGCGTGCTGTCACCTGACGCCCCGCTCTTGAGGGCGAACGTCTTGCCGGTCAACTCACCGAGCGTCGAGTCGGGCGCGTAGGCATACGAGGGATTTGTGAACGCAACTTCGATCTGCGAGAAGTCGACGCCAGCGCCGCTCGGCGCCGTGCTTCCCAACCGATCCATCAACTGTGTCCAGCCGATCGAATCGAGTTCACCGGGCGTGGGGGCCTGAGCGCGTCCAAGCTGCGCACCGGCGCATACAGCCACCAGCAGCGCCGCCACGCCGACGGTTCGCACCAGCATCTGGTCAGGCGTATTCAACAAGGTTCGGCGGGCAATCACTGCGATGGGCACTCGCGACGGGAGCATTCAAACGGGGAATTGCGGTTGAGTCGGACTGGAAACGAACAATCAACGAAAATCGCGCGCCCCTTTTCCAGCGTTACCCCAACTGCTGAAACGCCCCATCATCAGCAGCGCATCGCGGCCCATGGAGCCAGTGATCACGCCGGTGGAGCGCTGCCAACGATTGTGATGTGTTCCGAACGGGGGACGTGTGTTCCGAAAAGCATGACTACGACATCGGCGGCACGAGTCGGCGTCGGGCAGCCTCCATACGCACACCGGCTCGGCCCAGTTCTGCCGGCTCCATCCAGTCTACTTCAGACCCACTTATTGCGGGCCCTCCCGTCGTATTGCGCAGCCCCGGACGTGTGCGGCGCCAGAGGGGGCACCGCGGGGCGGATCAGCGGTCGAAAACCGCAACCGCGACGGTCCATCCGTCAGGCTAACAATCGCCGTAAAATGTTTCAAGGAAAAAGTTTCGTTCGGATGGCAAAATCGTCAGCGGCCGAGTGGAACCGTCCGTTTCTAACGCCTAGACTGTTCTGGGGACCGTGCCCGCTTCGATCGCTTCACCCCGGCAATACCATAGTCGCCTCGTGTCTCTCGGCGTCGTCCGGCAAATATAGGCGACCCCCCATGACCTACTCCCCCCGAATTCGTTGACGGCCCTTCCGGCGCGTCCTCCATGCATGCCCCATCCCGCGTCCGATTGGCCCAACGCGCTTGACCTCTTCGCCATATTCGGCTTCCTGGCCGCGGCGCTGTTATTGCCGGCCGCTGGCTACTTGCTAATGGCACTCGACGTCCGTGCCCATTACCGCTCGCTGCGGCGGCGGTTGGTTCACGTGGTGATGCCGCAGCTCTCGCGCGGTTGGGCCGGCGGACGTCCCCCCCAAGCGTTTGCCACGCTGGGAATCTCGCCCCCCTGCACGGAAGAAGAACTCAAACAGGCGTACCGCGAAAAGGTCAAACAACTGCATCCGGACACCGGCGGCGATCCCCACTGCTTTCTCCGGCTCCAGGCCCACTTCGAAGAGGCCCTCGAGTGGATTCGCCAGCGGGAACGCGCATCGTAGCCTACGCCGCGACGCAATCCCGCCGCAAAGTCGCTCCCGTATCTCCCGACACGGTACGCCGATTGCACCGTCTGGTCGTTAGACGTCGATACGCACGATCCGCGTGTCGAGCGTCGACCCGTCGGCGCATCAATGTGCCGATCCGCACAGCCGAGGCGTTGCCACGTCATCCTTCGTGATCGTGGCTCATCGTCAGCCAGGGCCCGTGCGCCGGCGACACCCCGCACGTTTTCAATGGACGTCGGCCGGGCCACGTGCCGACCGACGATGCCCCGAACGCAAAGGAACTGTCATGAACAGGCCACGATTCATGTTAGCCACCGTCGGTGTCGCGCTCGCGCTATGCCTGGCCACCGTCAGCCTCTGGGCACAAGGCGGACGAGGCTTCGGCCAAGGACCGCCGCGGCGCGGTGGTGGACCCGACGCCCAGTTTCCCGCCGACCGTGAGGTTTTCCAGTACCTGCTCTCGCACCACGACGACATCCGCCGCACCGTCACGAACCGTGACGACGGCGTCGAGACCCTTACCGAGTCCGACGATCCACAGGTCACGGCGAAGATCCAGCAACACGTCGCGGCAATGTACCGTCGAGTGGAAGAGGACCGCCCGATCCGTCGCCGCGATCCCCTTTTCGACGAGTTGTTCCGCCACGCCGACGCCATCGAGATGGAGATGGAAAAGACAGACAAGGGGATCAAGGTGACCGAAACGTCCGCCGACCCGCAGGTGGTACGCCTGCTGCAGGAACACGCCAAGGTCGTTTCGTCGTTCGTCCGCAACGGCCACGCCGAGGCCCGCAAAAGTCACGCCGTCCCCCCCTCCGCACCGACGCGCCCTACGACCGCGCCTCCGGCGACAACGCCATAATAAACTGCGGGGCAACCCGGCCAGCCAACGTGCCACAGGAAAGACACAGTCCCACGCACAAGCGACACGCCTCGAGGAAAGGAACGAGCAATGAATCATGCCAAACACACGACCGTGCATCGTGAGCATGAATCGATGCACCACGAGCACGTCAACGCACAAAGCGAACACGCCCTGTGGCTGGACGACATCGGCCAATGGCGCGCCGAGAGTCAGTGGGCACTCGCCGTGCTCACCAGCGTACAGGGCCGAATTCTCGAACTCGACGCGGAGATCGCCGCCCACGGCCTGGAGATCGCCTCGCACGAGCGACACATCCGCCAGCACGAATCCGAGATTGTCCAGCACGAGGCTGGTGACGAAGACCGTGACCACGAAGCGCTCGCCGCCGAGCACTGCCAACTCAACGCCAAGCACGAAACGGCCGTCGTCCGCCACGCCGAACTGCGTCGCCAACACCAAGAGTTGATCGTCGAACTGACCAAGCTGATCAGAGTAATGCAGATCGTCGTCCAGCGTTAGCCCGCCCGTACGACACAGCTTCGAGCCTGTTCGGCGCCCCAAACGACGTGCCGCCGAAACGCGGCGCGCACCACGCCGGCGCCGTCGACAGTCGAGACCGTCACACGATACGCGTCACTCGACGGGTAGACCATCGTTGCGGGCGCCATAGCGGCTGTGGATCACCGCGTCGACGTCGTAGCCCACCGCGCGAACGCTGCCATCGCAAAACACGAAGTGGCAGGCGGCGTGCGGGCTGCCAAATCGACTCACGGCCTGAAAGCCGGGCCGGTCCTGCAGCGGTGTGAGACTGTCGGACGGCGCCTGCGCGTTGTAGAAGCACCAGCGATGCGTATCGTGGGCCGAACCTTCGTACATGCCGTGATCGTCGGCTGGATCCGCTCCCGTGTCATAGGCGTCGACCGGCACGTATTTTTCCCCCACCAGATAGGTGTTGCTCGTGCCGTCCGTCACCTGCGCGATGCGTATTTCACTGCGCGTGAAGCAAACGCCTGAATCGGTCGTTGGTCCAAATCCATTCCAGCCACTCCAAGGCGCGAGGGCGTCCGACATCGAGCCGGGTCCCCCGGTCCAGTGGGGCGCATTGCCACCGGAGTTGGCGGCATAGTCGACCGGCCCCGACTGCGCTGGATCGCGCGAGTTTATGTATGCAAGACTCTTGGCGCGCGGATAGAGCACCGGGCTGCGGCGCGACGGACACACAAACGCCGGTATCGGCGTTTGGTCACGCGTGAGCCCTCCGTCCAACTGCGTCGCTGTGATCGTATCAGGCATTCCGTCCCGGCCCAGGTCGTGCACCGCCTGTTGTTCGATGAACGGCAACAAGGGGTAGTTCCAACCGCCGGGTTGACTTTGCCCCGTGCCGCGGTCGGGATCGCCGGTCCAGTTCCACCCCCAGCCGCCGCTGCTGAACTTTCCGTGCGCGTCGACGTGCAACAGCATCCCCAGGCCAAGCTGCTTGAGATTGTTCTGGCACTGGCTGCGACGAGCTGCCTCGCGGGCCGCCTGCACGGCCGGCAACAACAGCGCGATCAAGATGCCGATGATGGCGATCACGACCAACAATTCCACGAGTGTGAAACCGACGCGGTCGACGTGGACAACGGAAGCGCCGGCGCGTCGAGCACCGGCAGATGTGCGGTCGGGCATGGCGAGGCGTCACCGGACGGCGACGTGGCAGAACAAGGCATGACGTACCCCGCTACGGCGCGTCATCGTAACCGGACACAACCCCGCACGCAAATCGCCCGCTGTCAGGTGCGGGATTGCAAATAACCGTGCGTCATCATCACCGAGCCGGCCGACACCAGCGCCCAGCCGAGCCACCCGGGCGGCGACACTTCTTTCATTCCCGACGACCCTGCCATCAACAGACGACGCATGTCGGCCTCCGAAGCGGTCTCCAGCGGACGGCTCAGCCAGACCAGGAACTCGGTCACGCCGCGACCCAGCGTGAACGAATCGATCGACCGCAGTTCGATCCCCAACGTCAGCAGCCAGATGCCGGCGAAAAACCAACACGCATGTTTTGTCGATCGCTTCATCATCACTGGCGTGGGGAGTTGCTCACGAAAATCGCCCGGGCACCAGCACAACGGGCCACCTACGCAAGTGACCTCGGCCGACACCGTTACCAAACGGAGCGGTGCGCCCCTTTCGGTTCATCGACCGTCGCACGCCCCGCTCGCCCGTCGTTTCCCCACCGCTGTCATAACCTCTCGACAAACGCTGGCTGGCAAAGTTTTCCGGTCAAAACAATAAAGGCCAACCGGTTGCCACGGCATTGCCGAACGTAACGAAGTCCACGGTTTTTCCTGCCTGGCCCGCGTTCCGATCGGGCAAGATGCGTGAAGAATGCACGCGCCGGTGTGACGTCCTCAGTGCCCCACCGTCCCCGTGCCAAGCCATAACCCCGGAAATGGAGGACGTTTTTTCCATGCGTGTCCTGGCGGGCCCCCAGCGGGCCAACTCTCAAACCATCTGCCCAGCCAAACGCCAGGCACCGACTGCTCACTTTCCCTTTGTCGAACTCCGGTTGCTCGCCGTCACAACCGCGATAATTTGTAGCGCAGTTGGCACTGCGCTGGCGGGCGAGTTCGCGGCGCCGACGGCGGCACCCGCTGGGTTTAGAGCACCGACCGACGCCCCGGTCATTGACGGCCAGGTACAGCTGACGGGCGGCCCCGAGCTGTTGTCCGTCGCCGGCCCGGCAATGGCGCCCACTGGCCGCGGCGCACCCGCCATGCCGATCACGGGCCCCAGCTTCGAGCAACTGCTCGACCGCATTGACCAGCAGGACCGCGTCATCGCCGAGCTGCAGCAGCGGCTCGACGCTGCGCCACCGGCAGCGGGCGTGCCGGCCTGGCCTGCGTCTTCCTCGGCGGCCAACTCGGCATACGGCACTAGCAACGGCACGAACTGGGCCGCCACCGGCGAGCCCACTTGCGGCACTCCCAAGCCGCCGACGGTCTACGCGCCACTAGTGGGCGACGCCGACAACGGCAAGTGCCCTCCCTGTGGAGAAGAGAAAAAGCTCAAGAAACAACACGTCGTCACTCACTACGTTGGTTACGACAAAGGCTTCGTCATCAAGCCTTTCAATTCCAAAGAATACCCATTCGACATGAAGATCAACGGCCGCATCCAGTTCCGCTACAACGGCTTCGCCCGCAACGAGGAAACCTGGACCGACAACGCCGGCGTGACCCGCGAGATTCGCAACCGCAGCGACTTCGACATCGAACGCGCCCGTCTGATCCTCAGCGGCACGGCGCTCGATGAACGATCGACGTATTACCTGCAGCTCGACGGCGATACCGACGGTAGCGACATGGTCGATTTCTTCGACTACTGGTGGGCCTGGAAGTTCAGCGACCTGCTGCAGGTGCAAGTCGGTAAGCGCAAGGTGGCCGCCTGCCGAGCCTGGCTGTTGAGCGCCTTCAACACCACGTTGGTCGACCGCTCGATGGCGACCGACTTCTTCCGTCCCGACCGTACCGTCGGCATCTGGTTCGTCGGCGACCTCACGGAGAACATGCACTACGAGGCGATGGTTGGCAATGGCTACCGCACGGCGGACATGCCCCTGTCGCAGCAGAACGACAAGTTCGCCTACGCCGCCACGCAGTGGATCGACCTCGGCGACGGTGCCTTCGGCAACTCGTTTGACGACTACGAGATGCACGACACGCCCGTCATGCAACTGGGGCACAGCTTCGCCGCCGCCCAACAGGGTGACACCTTCGGCGGCATTCCTCTGGATGAGTCCGACTTCGTGCGGCTCTCCGACGGCACCGTGCTCGACGCGCCCAGCGCACTGGCCCCCGGCACGCGCGTCACCGACTTCGATCTCTACTTCTACGCGATCGACGCCGCCTTCAAGTACCGCGGCTTCGCCATCAACGGTGAATTATGCTTCCGCTGGATCGACAACATCGGCGGCAACGGGCCGTTCCCGGTCGACAAGCTCTACGACCGCGGTTTCTACGCACAGACCAGCTACTACCTGGTTCCGGAAACCCTCTACGTGGCCGGCCGCGTCTCGCAGGTCGACGGCGCGTATGGCAACCACTATGAATACGCCGGCGGCGTCGGCTGGTTCCTCTCCGGCAACCGTAACCAGAAGCTGACCTTCGACGTCACCGTGCTCGACGGCAGCCCGCTGAACAATACAACGACCGACATTCTCGTCGGCGACTCGGGCCTGCTCTGCCGCGCCCAATATCAGGCGATGTTTTGAGCCAGACATCCGAGCGTGGCACGGCCTGAAGCAGCACGGGCCGTGTCACGCCGCCCCGTGGACACCCCCAGCGTGGCCCCCGCGCCGCGGGCCGATTGCCGCGTCTGGAAGCCCGGTGTAGACTGGTGAGCTGGCGGAAGCGGAGAATGTTCGCCCCGTGCAAATGACGGCAACAATCGGTGATTCTGGAGTCGGCACCATGCGACGTTGGCTGAGACGATTGGGCGCTGCGATGGTGGCCCTGGGTCTGATGCTCGGTACGGTCGATCTGGTCAGTGCCCAGAGCGAAACCGGTAACCGCGACCCCGACAACATCTTCACAAAGCCCGAGGGCAAGCAGTACGTCGCCCAGTACACGGTCGTGCTGCTCCTGGTGGGTGCCGGCATCTTCGTCGTGGCGAAGCCCAGCGGCCGCGAAGCCGACGTCAAAATCGAACGTGACTTCAGCTGACGCCGCGCCAGGCCGGTCGCCCTGCGCACAACACAGCACCACGACGTTTAAGTCGCCGTCGCCTCAGTTCGCAAGGCACCTCAGCTCGCAAAGAACGCTGCGATCTCGGCCACCACGCGGCGTTGCTCCTCGTCGGTGAGCTCAGGGAAGATCGGCAGCGCGACCGTTTCCATCGCCGCGCGTTCCGTCAGGGGCAAGCTCCCCTCGACGTACCCCAGCGAGGCAAAACACTCCTGCAGATGCAGCGGACGCGGATAGTAGATCTGCGTGCCGATCTGCCGGTCTCCCAGGTGTTGCCGCAGTGCATCACGCCGCCCGTCGAGGACGCGGACAATGTACTGGTTCCAGACGTGCCGCCGTTCCGCGGCCGCTTGGGGCAAACCCAGCACGCGGTCGAGGCCGGCTTTGCTGAACAACTCTTGATAGCGCGCCGCCCGCGCGCCGCGCTCGTCGGACCAGCGGTCCAAGTACGGCAACTTCACGCAGAGAGCCGCCGCCTGCAATGTGTCGAGCCGGCTGTTGATACCGACGACCTCGTGGTAGTATCGCGTGCGCTCACCGTGCACCCGTAACATCCGCAGGCGCTCGGCCAAACGTGTGTGTCGCGTCGTGACCATGCCACCGTCGCCGACGCCGCCAAGATTCTTCGTCGGGTAGAAGCTGAAGCAAGCGATGTCGCCGATCGAACCGACGCGCTGACCGCGGAACTCGGCGCCCAACGCCTGGGCGGCGTCTTCGATCACGGTCAGCTCGTGCGTGACGGCAAAGTCGAGGATTTCGTCCATCGCCGCCGCCTGGCCGAACAAGTGCACGGGAATGATCGCGCGCGTGCGTTCGCTGGTGAGCCGTTCCAGTTCCGCCGGGTCGATGTTGAACGTGAGCGGATCGATGTCGACAAAGACGGGCCGGGCGCCGACTCGCATCACGGCGCTGGCCGTGGCGAAGAACGTGTAGCTGGGGACGAGGACTTCGTCTCCCTCGCCGACGTCGGCGGCCATCAGCGCCAGCAACAGCGCGTCGCTGCCCGATGCGCAACCAATGGCGTGTTCGACGCCGCAGTAGGCGGCGATGTCGTCTTCGAGCGTTTTGACTTCGGGACCCAGCACGTAGCCGCCGTGTTCGATCACCCGTCGCAGCGCCGCGTCGAGTTCACCGGCGAGCGCCCCGTTTTGCCGTCCCACGTCGATGAGCGGCACCGGCTGGTTCGTCGCCGCAGGAAGCGCAAACTGCGAACTGGATGCCGAGCTGCCGTTGACGGAGGAAGTGGCCAGGGGATCGACAGGAGCGGTCATCGTGACACTGCCTTGTGCTGGGGAGGGCGGCCCATGAACAGGGCCCTGGGAGGAGGAGTCACCGCGGCAGCGGTGTTGAATGGGGCGGTAATGTAGGCCCCCCCGCCAACCGGATCAAGATCGACCCGCGCCCAAGAATGCTAGCACCCGCAAGGCCCCTAAACTTCTACAGCCTAGCCCCCTAAACGCCTACGCTCCCTCATCGCGCCAGCGAATAGAGCACCACGTTGATGCCGATCCGCGCCGCGTCTTCACGGATGTAACCGCGGCATTCGAGCGTGGCGTGGCGCTCCAGCGCGCAGCTGATGTCGTACTTCGAGAAAATGACAGCGTGGCGACCGTCGATCGTGATCGACTCGAGTTCCGGTTCGGTCTCGACACGTCGCGCATCGAGTGCCTGGTCCGGTCCGCGGCGCACGGGGTCGCGGCGCACGACGCTCTTGATGTCAAAGCCGCCGAACTGCGACGTGAACAGCGGGTCCTCCGGAGCGATCGGTTCGAGCGACGCCTGGGGAAAAATCTCCTGCATCTCGCGACGGAACGAAGCCGCGAACGCCTCGCTGCCGCAGACGGCGTCGGCCATCAGGGTGCCGCCCCGCTCGATGAATTCGCGCAGGTTCGTGCGTTCGGCGTCGGTGAGCCGGAAGCTGTGTTGCCCGTGCATGAAGGCCATGGGGTGGTTGAAGAGCGCCTCGTCGTTGATGGTCAGGTCGTGGCGCTCGTCGCCGACGCGTACACCAACCTCGTCGTGCAGCAGGTGCAGCAGCGTCGTCAGCGCCCGCGGCGCGTCGTCCCAACCTCCCGTGTGTCGCAACTTGGCGATGTGCAGCTTGGCCCGCTGGATCGTGTCGTCCGCGTCCCCTTCGGCCAGGTACTGGTCGACTTCTTCCTTGTACTTGAGTTCGCGATTCGTGGCGTAGGCCAACACGTTGATGCCGATCGAGTTGGCCGAGGCAATCTGCAGCCGCACCGCCGGGCTCAACTCCGCGTCGCGCCCGGAACGGGACAACTCCCACAAACACGACAGGTCGTCGTCGCAGTAGATCACGCCCGTGCGACATCCCACGTTGATACCGTACAGCGGCTTGGCGTAGTCGGGATCGACCGTTTCCTCGGCCGACCAGACCGGGTGCGTCGGCGGCAACAACTCGAGTTCGTACTGGGGCTCGGGGAATACCAGTTTCATCAAGTGGCGGAAGCCGCGGTCGAACTCTCCCCCCTGGCAACACGCCTCGGCAAAAATGAAGCCGCCGGCGTCGACGTATTCACGCAACTTCTGGGCGTCTTCCTCGCCCAGCTGGGGCGCGTTGTGGCCGTTGATAAACACGACCGGCGCCTGCAACATGTCGGCAACCGTGGCCGCCCCGACGTCGACGACTTGCCAGGTCATCGGGCGTTCCCAGCGGTCCTCGGTGTAGCGCGTGAGGTTGGCGATGTCGTGGCGGTGCTGGTTCCAGTAGTCGCCCGGCGGATGCTTGAGTTTGTTGACCAACACCGACCGCCGACCTTTGGAAAGAAACAGCAGGGCGTAGCTCATGGAGACGCGTTCGTCGCTGTCGTCGTGACTGTTGCCTTTCCAGAAACCGGAAAGCGGGTCCTGGCTCTGGATCAAGACGTCGGCGCCTTCGCGGTACCAGTCGTGTCCGCCGATGAACCGCTGCGCCGTGAGCCGTCCGACGCGTTCGAGCCCGTACATGTAATAGAGCCAGTACTGCCGCCCCTGCCCGGGATTCTGCGTCACCGAGTAGTTGCGTCCCAGCCAGCTCAGCGCCCGTTCGATCGAGTTGTCCTCGGCACCACCGCCACAACAATGGATCTGGTCACCGTCGACCGAGGCATCGGGCGTACCGAGCCGGTCGGCCGAGATCACCATCGAGGTGATGCCGGCGCAGGTCATGCTGCCCGACCCGCCGCCGCTGCCGTCGACCTTATAGCTCCACGAGCCGTCGTTGTTCTGCCCCTTGCGCCAATACGCCTGCGCGACGCGCCAGGTGACCTCGTTGACGCGCACGCCGACCCGCTCGGCCTCGGAGAGTGCGAGCATAGCGAACTGGCTGTTCGAGTTGTCCGTGCTTGCCGGCGTGTCGCCGTAGTACCAGCCGCCCCGGTCGCGGGCCTCCTTGCGTTGGGCCGCTTCGAGCCAGCGGGCCAGTTGCTGGATCAGCAGCTTGTCCTTCTTCGGCTCGGCCGCGCAGAGCGCCATCGTCTGCAGCGACACGACATAGGTCTTCGACGGCGGTGCCTGACGCAACTGATGGAGCGCCTGCTGAATCTCCGGACTTTCAACCGGCACGCCGGCGTTCAACAGCGCCAACGTACACAGCGCCGTCGTGCCGTCCGGGTAATTGGCAAAGACGGGCCATGAGCCGTCGGGGCGCTGTTGGCGGAGCAGGTATTCGACCCCCCGATCGATCGCCGTCCGCACCTGCTCGGGCGTCACTGCGGCGGGCGTACGTTCGGCGGTGACCAACACGGCAATCAACGTCGCGCAGCCGATGACGGCGACGCCCGGCTTCTGGCGGGAGAATCGCCGCTGCATCTGATCGGTTGGCCTCATCGTTGCTCGCTCAGCCTTCCATCGTCGCCGCGCCGCGGCGGCCGCAAGTTGTTGCGATTCTGCAGGGGATATAGAATGGTTTAATGTGGTATCTTCTCGGAACAGATCCCCCCACTGTAGCAAATCATAGATCGATTGCGCACCGTGGGCAATTCGCCCGACACTTATCAGCGAAAGGGCTACCTTGGCCAAAACACGAAGTCTGGGAGACTTTCTGCAAGAGTTTCGGCAGCACCGCAAACTCATGCAGGAGGAGCTCGCCAAGGTCATCGTCGGTCAGGACGAAGTGATCGAGCAGCTCTTCGCCGCCATCTTCACCCGCGGCCATTGCCTGCTGGTCGGCGTGCCCGGTCTGGCCAAGACATTGCTCGTCAGTTCGCTGGCCAAGATCATCGACATCGAGTTCAAGCGCATCCAATTCACCCCCGACCTGATGCCGTCGGACATCACCGGCACGAACGTGCTCGAAGAAGACGAACACGGTCGCCGCTCGTTCCGCTTTGTGCACGGGCCCGTGTTCACGAACATCCTGCTGGCCGACGAAATCAACCGGACGCCTCCCAAGACGCAGGCTGCGCTGTTGCAGGCGATGCAGGAGCGCGAGGTGACCGTGGGCCAGACGACGTACGCCCTGCCCGATCCGTTCTTCACGATCGCCACGCAGAATCCGATCGAACAGGAAGGCACGTACCCGCTGCCCGAGGCGCAGCTGGACCGTTTCATGTTCAACATCAAGGTCGACTATCCCAATGAAGACGAGGAGGAACGCATCCTCTTCGCCACGTCGCGCAGCGAGCGGCCCGAACTGAAGAAGGTGCTCACGGGCCGGGCGATTCTCAACCTGCAGAAGCTGGTAGGCAGCGTGGCCGTCAGCGAGTTGATCGTGAAATACGTGGCCCGGCTGATCCGCGCCACGCGACCCGGCGACGAGTCGGCGCCGGAGTTCGTGCGACAGATGGTCGACTGGGGGGCCGGTCCGCGCGCCGGACAGTTCCTCATCCAGGGCGGCAAGGCGCTGGCGGCGATGGACGGCCGTTTCTCGGTGGCGATCGACGACGTCCGCCGAGTCGCCATCCCGGTGCTGCGGCACCGCGTGAGCACGAATTTCCAGGCCCAGGCCGAGGGGCTCACCCCCGACGACGTGATCACCCGCCTCGTCGACACGGTCCCCGCCCCGGAAATCCCCAAGTACACCGAATAATGCCGAACCCGAACGGCGACACATCAAAATCACCGCAGAGCCACAGAGCCCACTGAGGTACGATGGCTGTATTGCGCAAGAGCCTTCAAAGTCGTGATACTTAGGATCCATTCGCGAAATTCAGATACCAACCCGGCCCCTCATCGATTGCCTCCGTGTCCTCTGTGGCTCTGTGGTAAAAACTTTTCCCAAAACGACGAAACGTCATGCCTGCGGTTGAAGAATATCTCAAGCCTGAGGTGATCCGGCAGATTGCCCGGCTTGATCTTCGCGCGCAGTTCATCGCCAAGGGCTTCATGCACGGCCTGCACGCCAGCCCCTTTCACGGCTTCTCGGTCGAGTTCAGCGAACACCGCAAATACACCGAGGGGGACGACCCGGCCGACATCGACTGGCTCGTCTACGCCAAGACCGACAAGTATTACGTGAAAAAGTTCGAGGCCGAGACGAACATCACCGGCTACCTCGTAATGGACGCCAGCCGCTCGATGGGCTACACGCACTCGCAGCAATTGACGAAGTTCGACTACAGCGTCTGCCTCGCAGCCGCGCTCTGCTACTTGATGATCCAGCAGCAGGACCCCGTCGGTCTGATCACGTTCGACGAACAACTGCGCAACAGCGTGGCTCCCAAATCACGGCGTTCGCAGTTCGGTAACGTGCTCACGCTGCTGGCTAAACTCAAGCCCGAGGGACAGACCGCAATCGCCCACTGCCTCACGCGAATCGCGGCAATGCTCCGGCACAGCAGCCTGCTGATGGTATTCAGCGACCTGCTCGAAGACCCCGAGCCCGTGCTGGCCGCGCTGGCGCGGTTGCGTCACGGCGGCCACGACGTGATCCTCTTCCACGTGCTCGACGAGGCTGAGGTGCGGTTCCCCTTTGACGGCATCGTCGATTTCGAGGAACCCGAGTCAGCCGACCACACCGTGATCGACGCCGCCAGTATTCGGGCTGACTACCTCGAGGAGATCGAAGCGTTTCGGGCAATGTATCGCGGCGAGTGTTTTCGCCTGGGTGTGGACTACGTGGCGCTCGACACGAGCAACCAGTTCGACAAGGCGCTGGTCGAGTATCTACAGGCCCGGCGAGCGAGGTGTTAGGCGATGGATTTCGTCAATCCGCTGATGCTGGCCGGTGCGGTGACGGCGGCCGTGCCCGTGATCCTGCACCTGGCCCGGCGGCAACAACCCCGGCACGTGGTTTTTCCCGCGCTGCGCTTCATCCGCCAGCGGCAAAGCGCCAACCGGCGCCGGCTGCGCTGGCGACAGTTGTTGTTGCTGGCGATGCGGGCCGCACTTTTATGTTTCCTCGCGCTGGCGCTGGCCCGCCCCACGCTCACCAGCGGGGGTCGCATCGCCGAGCGCGAGGCCCCCGTGGCGGCGGTGTTTG
>JAGQPT010000183.1 GCA_020426575.1 Planctomycetales bacterium | reverse complement strand
CGGGTCGAGCACAATCACTTTTGGCATCGGCGCCCCCCTCTGGCGCAATTCGAGAAAAGACTTTTGCAATGATGCAATGACGCGGCCGGCTGTCAGCCAACACAACCGCCGGGCCGAGCGTTCACACGGCCGAACCCACTCGGCCGGCCAACACCTGGGTGGCGGCGGTCGCACCGGCACCGAGTTCGACGTGCCAGCCCATCTGATCGAGCACCAACTCGATCGCCGCCAGCGTGCCCAGGATGTCGAGCTCGTCGACGATCCCCATGTGCGCGATCCGGAAGATCTTCCCTTTGAGGTGACCTTGTCCCCCCGCCACCTTGATGCCGAAACGCGCTTCGAGCGACTTGAGGAACGCCGCGCCGTCGAGATCGTCCGGCAGCCGCACCGACGTGAGCCCGTCGGCAGGGCGCTGCGCGAACACTTCGAGCCCGATCGCCGTGATGCCGGCGCGAGTCGCTCGCCCTAACACGCGGGCCCGTTCCCAGACGGTTTCGATCCCTTCGCGACGGATCAGCCGCAGGTTCTCCGCGAGCGCCGCAATCATCGTGTGGGCCGGCGTGAACGGCGTGTCTGGGTCCCCCGCCAACTTGTCACGATACTGTTTCAAATCAAAGTAGAACGCCTGGGCGTCGACCGCCTCGGCCCGTTGCCAGGCCTTCTCACTCACGGCCACGAACGCCAGACCGGGCGGCAGCATCAGCGCCTTCTGCGAACCGATCACCAACACGTCGATGCCCCAGTCGTCGAAGCGGCATTCCATCACCCCGCCACCGCTGATGGCGTCAACGACGAACAATGCGTCGCTTTCGCGCACCACTTCGGCGATCGCCTTCACGTCGTGACCGACGCCCGTGCTGCTTTCCATCAGCGTGCCATAGACGGCCACTGCGTCAGGATGATCGGCCAACAGCGCGGCCACCTGCGCCGGATCGACCGCTTCGCCCCAGGGAACCTCGAGCTTGACGACTTCGATCCCGAACGCCGCGCAAATCTCACTCCAACGCTCGGCGAATCGGCCGGCTTCGAGCACGATCGCCTTGCCGCCACGAGGCACGAAGTTGGTGACGGCCGACTCCATTCCGCCCGTGCCCGACGAGGTGAGCACGATCACGTCGCCGCTGGTCTGCACGACGTACTTGAGGCCTTCGAGCGCCTCGGCAAACAGCTCGCGGAACTCGGCGGTGCGGTGGTGCGTGACCTGTCGGGCCATTCGCAACAGGGCGTCCTCTGGCACCTGGGTCGGCCCCGGAGTCATCAGGCGGTACTTGGGCATCGTCGTTCTCGGATTGATTCGTTCACCGCCCGGCGGCTGAAACCTCGGGCGTCACAAAGCGGCCTACGGGACCGTAAAGCATTTGGAAACCAGCGCTTCCGCTGCCGTGCGATCGGACCGGGCAGACGGTTAACCGAGAAACCGGCTAATCGCGTTCTCGCCCAAACCTCGGCATTTTAGCCCCCGACCTGCCAATTGGCGATGGGGGAACACGACCGGTTGACCGGCGGCCGACCCACGGCTCAAGCCCACATGACACCGCGCCGCCCGCGACGGGTTCGGAAAAACCGGCGAATCGAAGCGCCGCACCCCAGTAGCAGCACCCCCGCAGAGAATTGCAGCGGCTTTAGCGAGTGACCGGCGGCGGCGTGTTGACGGTCCGCGTGGGGGCCGTGCCGGCGGTCGGGGCTCCCGCTGGACGGGCCGATTGTAACGCCGCCACGCGCGCCTGCACGTCCGGCTGCATCGAGTCATGCCACAGCGAACGCTGGTAGTTCGCCAGCGCCTGGGCGTAGTTCCCCTCTTTCTCGTTCAACTGCCCCAAGGCCGTCAGCGCCCGCGGACTCGTCGGTTCGATCTCGATCGCCGCCAACAACTGCTGCCGCGCGTTCTCCGAGTCGCCGAACTCCTCGTACAGCCGGGCCAATTCGACGTGTGGCTCTGACAACGACGGGCTCCGCTCGGACCATCGTTCCAGCAGCCGGTAGGCCTTGTCGGATGATCCCTGTTCGACGAGCAACACCGCCAGGCCGCGGTGACAATCGACATGGTCGGGCGCGTGATCTAACGCCAGGTTGTAATAACTCTCGGCCTGCTCGGCGTAACCGTGCTGGCTGTCGACCTTGCTGAGCTGATGATACGTAGCCGCGATGTTGTAATAGGCGTCGGCGTTGTTCGGGTCGCTCGCCACCGCTTGCTGGAAACTCTCGAGCGCCTTCTGGTAATAACCCTGTTGATACAGGGTGACGCCCTCAGAATTTTGACCGTGGGCCATCATGCCGCATCCGGAGAGCGTCAACACGGCAACTGCGGCCAGGCAAAGACCGGCGCTGGCGGCGTGAGTCGTCACGACATCCCTCCGTTTCGAATCCGTGTGACTTGCGGGTCCGGTCTCCATCCCGGCTAAAACCGCATCCGACCGCGGGCCACCGTGGCGAGACTTCGCTGCAAGCGACGTCGCCCTGGGCAGCAACACGTCGAAACGCACCTGCCAAGCGAGACATCGTCGCCTCGCGCCGCTGCGGGAACGACGACGCGGGAACAATGTCTGCGCCGGCTGGCAAAACGCGTGACGGAGAATATCGCACTGCCCAGCACCAGGGCAAGGTCAATTCGCTTGTCCGCTGGCAGCGGCGTACCAGCAACCTTCACCCGCGGCGCGCGGAAACACGCATGGCGGTCGCGGGACCATCATGCGTGTTTGCGGTGTCAATCTCAGGCACGGATCACGTGCTAGCGTCGCGGCTAGTGTCTTGTTGATGCGACGGACCGTTCGCTACCGCTGGCATGTACAACAGCGACCGTCACCGAGGACTTCGTGCCGGCAAGCTCACGCGACGGTCTGGCCGCTAACGGTCGCAGACGATTCGACGGACGCCGACACGGTTGGCACCCCCTTCGCCGACGAGTTCAGCGCGTCTTCTGCATCGCCCTCCATCTCCGCGGCGGGGCTCGCCTGCACGCTGCGCTTCTCATAACCCAGTTTCGCGATCACTTCGAGGATCTCGCTGCACGTGGGAAACATCCGGCCACTGGCACGCTTGTATTCATCCAAGGCCCGCATGAACTCGACCTCGGCGTCGGAGTAGTCACGCTCGCACGTCGTGGGATCGATCTGTCGACGTCGTTGCACCTTGCGTCGTTCCTTGCCTGCCGCAACGGGCACGTTCTGCTTGCGGCGATCCGACTTGGGATTGCGACGGTCCACCGTGACGGTGGCCGAGGTCTGCTTGCTCGACTTTTTGGCTGCCTTGGCCACTGCGATTACCTCCGATGGAAGTCGACGGGTCGTGCCCCCAGGGTGCCTGGTGCGGCGGACGGTTGATACCCGTGGCATCGGCGCATCACGGTGCAAATATACAACACCTGGGAAAAATCGCCGGGTTGCGCAAAGATGCACACTTCGACTCATCTAGCGGATGGCGCAAGCATTCCGGTCATGCCGGCTGGAAGGTGTGGCGACGGGCAGAAACTTCGGTAAAGACGGGCCTCCTGCGTAAATCGCCAACGGATTTGCCCGGGACAGATCGCCCAAGCACACCGGCAAAACACGCACCCATCAACCCACACAAATCGACATACGTCCATTCGTGTGCGGTAGTACCCACCGGCGCTGCCTAGCGGCAGGGGGTCAAATGGCACGGAGAATGGCCGAAAAAAGATATCGCCGAGGCATGTACGAAATGGACGGCGTCAATGACAAACCCAACGACAACGGGCGGGCACTCGGTCCATAAACTGCTAGTCGGCAGCGTCGGCGACAATGTCGCGCAGCTCGTCGAATGAGACGTCCTCGAGCCGCCTGCCACTTCGCTCCAAACGCTCGTTGACGCGGATAGCCGTCTGCTGCATCGCCGAATGCGTCTCGTCAGACCCGCCATAAAGCACAAAGTTATTGCCACGGGTCAGCCGCGTCTGGCCGTCGTCGCCGTCCAGACCGATGCCCAAGAGTGCTGAGGTCGGTTTCGTTGCTTTGGCTCGCTTCACGCGTCGCTCTCCTCTAGGGGGTAACTCCTGCCACGTACAGGTTGCCGCACTATTCGGCTCTCGCCCTGATTCGGTGAAGAGACACGATCTCGGGGAGATTCCCCGAGCCCGAGTGCTGGTTCGGCCAGCCACCGATTGCTCGGTCGACGACGCGACCGGCACCTTCACTATACGTACGAGCGAACAGATGGGTCAAGCAAAGCCGTGACGCCATAGCACGGCCCTATCCCCTGATTTTCCAACCGGTTACCGACGCTGAAAGAACTTGCGCAGGGTATCGGCGGCCGCTTCGCGACTGTCCTCACCCCTGAGGCGGCTGACGGGTGGCAGCTTTCCCGGACCGGACTTGCCTTTTTTCCCCTTGACGGGTTCGGCTGTTGGCTCCGCCTCCGTTTCGCTCGGCTCGGCGGCTTCCGGTGCTGGAGGTACATAGTAGTTCGGCGGCGGCGCTGCGGGACGAGGTGGCTCGACACGTCGGGTCGCCTCGGCCGACGGCGGGGCGCTGGGCGCCGGGGCCGCGCTGGCTTGAGGCGCACTCGCTGCCGACTCTGGCGCGGAAGCAACTGGCGACACTGGTTGTTGCGGCACGGGCGCAGGTTGCGGTGCGGACGCTGGCTGAGCCACTGGAGCAGGCTCAGACGCCGCGACGGCAGGCGCCGCGGGCTGCGGAGCTGCCACAGGGGCGGTCCCCACCACGGTGTCATTGGCCGACGCTGCCATATGAACCGTGTCCGTCATTGGCGCCCCGGGAGCCGCCGGAATCGGCTCGGGGGGGCGCGGGGCAGACGTTACCGGCTGACTCAGAGGAGCAACGCGGATCTGTTCGGTCTGGGCGGTGGAAAAAGCAGCCGTATCGGCAATCGTTTCTCCACCACTGCTGTCACCGTCGTCGAGCCATTGGCTGGCGTCGCCGGCCGGTTGTAACGGGCCAGCCACGGTCCGGGCGGCCGCTTCTTTGATGCTGTGAACCCGGGGCCGTTTCGTGACTTCGGCGCTGGCCGTCAACACGACCTCGAACTCCAGGGCGCCGATCACTAGTCGGTCACCCGATTTCAGTTCGCGCTCGCCGACGACGCGCTCGCCGTTGACGAATGTGCCGTTACGGCTGCCAAAGTCGCGGACGGCGGCAAAGTCGTCGTCCACCATCAGCGCACAATGGTGCCGGCTGACCAAATCGCTTTTCGGGCGAAGCTGGCAGTCTTCTGCGCGGCCGATAAAGAACTTTCGTCCCGTGACCGGCAGCAGCTGCCCGGCGTTCTTTCCCAGCAATACTTTGAGCTTCAAATCCATGTTTGACCCACGCTACGCAGAGGCATTTTGCATCGTTGCAAAAAGAAATGAGTGCGCGGTTTACCTCTGCGAAATGCAAATCATGGCATCCGGGCGACACAATACCGGAATGGATAAATGGATGAGGTGAGTCGCCAGGCCCGAAGTTGTATCTAACCAAGAAATCGGATGGTCAGCCGAACAGCTTCATCGGAACTGTCCAAATGACCTGCAAATACCATGAATCAGCATCGGCTGATCAGTCCACCTAATATCTGTCAAAACTCTCAGGCCGAAAGCTCGTCTCAAAATACGAGCTTTCGAAACGAAAACAACTGCACCCAAACCATTGTAACGCGGTTCGCCGGCGCCGACCAATCGGTCGAGACCCACTCGCGCCACAGACGCGGCCCGCTCCCCCAGGCCATTCGGCGAAACCCCGAAGTTCAGTTGGTCAACAAGCCAAAAAAAGTCGCTATAAATCGGATCACTCTGGCCAGTTGCGCCCAACTCCGGATGTTAACACCCTGAGGCGCGGCTGTCAAAGGAATTTCACGGGATCGCAACACTCGACGCCGCCTCTGGACCGACACGCGACATCGCGTCTCCCGACAAGTCGCGGCTTGGCGTCACCTTGTCCGATCAGTGCCACCGAGCCCCATCAGCGCCGCAGTGTCCAACTCTCGTCACCAAACCGCTCGACCGACAGTCTCCGAGCCCGGTCGAGTTGCTCGCCACTCAGTTGTGCCGGCTCGACGATCCAGCTGAACTCTTCGCCCAATTCGCGCCAGAGTTGCTCCGCCAGCAATGCGGGCGCGGGCGGCGCGCCGTAGTAGTCGGGGCCTGCCAGTTCAGGAGCAAAGTTCGACGGCCCCAGCAAGATGCTGCCGTGCTGCAAAACGGCACCTCGACGACGGCGCTGTGCGCTGCCGACGATTTTGCGCGGTCCCTGCACGAGGTCGAACGTGCTGCGGCGCTGAAAACATAGAAACGCCTTCGATGCCGCGGCCTGCTTTAGAACGGCACCGCCCGCCGCGAACGGCGCGGTCTGTACACCGGCACGCGCAAGCACGCGGGCAATGCTTCCGTGCACGCGGCCGTACAAGCTCTCGGGGAACCGCGCGAGCGCGGACGCAGCGGGAACGGCGAGGCTATACGTCAATTCGTCGTCGTGAACGATGGCTCCCCCGCCGCTGGCGCGTCGCACGATCGGGCAGCCGCCGCTGGCCACATGACCGCGCCGCGCTGCGCTCGGCTGAAAATAGCCGAGTGACAACGTCGGTTCGCTCCAGCGGTAGATTCGTAGCACGGCCGACGCACGCGCGGCGCCACTAAACTCAGCCAGTTCAGCGGTCGTCGGCTCAACGGTCCCCGCAGCAGCGGCGTCCTCGAGCAACACCTCGTCGACCGCCATGTTCCAGGCGCCGCCACCCGGCGGATCCACCAGCAATTGCAGGCGCCTGCCGCCCGTCTCGCCAGGCGCGGAGCCCCACGCTTTGACCGTCGTTTTGTTTGCGACGAATTCATCGCGCACCATCGCACCGCCCCGGCCCGAGTGGCCACGACGTGCGCCCGGCGTAGCCGCACCTTTGTGCGCCGCGTTTCCGCGCGATTGAGGAGTAGCTGATTCGTCGCCGTCGCGCATCATGCGTTCACTGACGTCCCGCATTCATTCGTCATGCGTTCACGGAAGAGGCGATTGGTCTACCGATGCAGCCAATCGTGGTCAAAACGTTCCGGCATCCACAGGTTCGACATCGCAATGTTGACCTCGCCGGCTCAAGTCACGTCTGCAGTCGTGTCAACGCCCGCCCGATGCACGAGCATGGCGATTGTCATACTGCTCGGCGCGTCGCCGCAGCGGGGCGGCAACGGCCAACAATACCAGTTTTTGACCGGCAAAACAGGGCAGCGCCGCGGACATCGGCACGCGTTGTCATGCACCGCCACGGCACGTGCTTGCGGGTTGATATGACGACGTTGCGCCGGCCCGCGAGTGCCGCGCCCTCCTGTCAAGAAAAATTTTTTTGTCTTTTTAACTTGATTTCACGATATCGATGGTTACTATGCGGGGCAGCTTTTTACAGGAAGCGGCTTATCGGCAAAGAGGAGAAGTCCGGACGAGAAGTCCACTGTCCCGATGGATAGTGTGCGGTTCCCCATGAGAACAGGCGCGGGGAACTGAGGCAGACACTGAGTAAATCCTTTCGGGAGACTTCACCTCATGAGACTGAAAACTGCTTGTTTGTTGGGCGCGTTTGCCCTTCTTGCCGCGCCAGCGTTCGCCGACCCGATCATCGACGTCCAGACGATGCGTGTGGGACCCGGCGTCTTCACGCACTGGATCTATTTGAATCCCAACACGGGAATCGACGAAATTGGCTTCATCAACACGACCGTCATGTCGGACCCGAACCGTCCGAATGACAGCAAAATTCACCAGTATCTCGAACGTATCAACTACAGCCAGGTGAACGTTTCGAGCCAGCAGCCGATCGCTGAGATCCTGGATCCCACCTATCCGGCTGAACTCGACACGGTGTTCGATGACAGCGCCTTCCCGGGCGTCGTCGAGGTAAACCTCACGCCGCTGAACTCTGGCTTGCCGTTTGTTCCGCCGCCGGCTCCGCAACCCTCGAACAACGGCACTCGCATGATGGAAGTGTCGGCGGCCAGCTTCACGGGTGGCCTCGGTGGCCCGCTGCCGGGCGATGCGTTTGTGCCGATCTGGCACGTGACGACCTGGGGCCCCTGGTTGTGGATTTCCGGTACGCTGCAAACCGATTCGAATCCGAACGGCTATTTTGAAATCCACGTGCCCGAGCCCTCGACCGCCATCCTGGCCGGTCTTGGTCTGGCGCTGGTCGGTGTCGCGCGTCGACGTCGCAAGTAAGGAAGTCCCCGCGATGCGGACCGAAAGCCGATCCGCTGCCATCGTTTCGCGCGACGCCTGTTCTCGAACAGGCCCGCCGGAACGTGGCATGCGGCCGGAATTCCGCATCGAGGATTACAGTTAGGGTGTAGCAAACCGCGCTGCCGCCGCGAAGACCCACCGGTCATCGCAGCGGCAGCGTTGGTTTGTTCACCGTCCCACACGGCCCGGCGGGGAACGTCACTTCACCCGGGCGGCTACGTGGTCGACGCCTTCACGTCTGGACGGTCTTACGACCAAGAAACCACTGGCTGCCGCGCCGCCTGCACCTCATTGGGGCGGCTGCACATCGTCGTGTGCGGCGCCTCTTTGAGCGTATCGACCTGTTCATCCAAAACCTGTCGCAGCGCTGCCACAAACTCGTCAAGAGTCTCTTTGCTCTCCGTCTCCGTCGGTTCGATCATCAACGCCTCGGGCACAATCAGCGGAAAGTACACCGTTGGGGCGTGAAAGCCGAAGTCGAGCAGCCGCTTCGCCACGTCCATCGCCGAAACGCCCTTCTCGGCCTTCAATCGCGCCGCCGAGGCCACGAACTCGTGCATGCAGCGCTCGCCTTGCGGCACGTCAACCACGTCCTTCAGTTGGCTGAGCACATAGTTGGCGTTGAGCACCGCATTCTCGGCAATCTGCCGCAGACCATCGGGACCATGCGTGAGGATGTAGCAGTACGCCCGCACGAGCACGCCCACGTTGCCGAAGAAACTCCGCACTCGGCCGATCGACCGGGGGCCTGCGTCGACCAGCGAGAACGCACCGTCTTCGTCGCGATAAATCCGTGGACCGGGCAGATACGGTGCCAGCGCCGCCGTCACAGCGATGGGTCCGGCGCCAGGGCCGCCACCACCGTGCGGTCCGCTGAACGTCTTGTGCGGATTGTAGTGCATCATGTCGGCGCCGAAGTCACCTGGCCGCGTGATCCCCAGAATGGCATTCATATTCGCCCCGTCCAGGTAGATGAGCCCTCCTTTGGCGTGCACAGCTTCGGCGATCGGTCCAATGCGCCGCTCAAACATTCCCAGCGTGCTGGGATTGGTGATCATAAAGACAGCCACGTGCTCGTCGAGCTTGTCGACAAGGTCCGCTTGGTCGACGTACCCGGTCGCCGTGCTTTTGACCGTGACGACGTCGAAACCCGCCATCGCGGCGCTCGCCGGATTCGTGCCGTGCGCGCTGTCGGGCACGAGCACCTTTGTCCGCTGTTGACCCAATTCGCGAAAGTAGGCGGCTGCCACCATTAACGCCGTCAATTCACCATGGGCGCCCGCGGCCGGCTGCAGCGACACTGCCTCCAGCCCCGCGATTTCGCCCAACATTCGCTCCAGCTCATACAGTAACTGCAACATACCCTGCACGGTCGCGTCGGGCTGATAAGGATGCAGGCCGGCGATACCCGCCAACGACGCCAACCGTTCGTTCCGCTTCGGGTTGTACTTCATCGTGCACGAACCGAGCGGATAGAAGTGCGTGTCGACCGACATGTTCAGCGTCGACAGGTTTGTGAAGTGGCGCACGATGTCCGGTTCGGCCAATTCGGGCAGCGGCAGGGGTCTCTTCGCCCGATGTTGCTCCGGCAAAAGCTCGCCGAGGTCGGCCTTCGGCACGTCGCAAGCCGGCATCCGCGCCGCACGACGACCAGGCCGGGAAAGTTCAAACAACAGTTGTGTCGCCTGCTGATTACGCATGGACCGCCGATGCTCCTACTTCGCTGTTTGCCAGGCACTCGGCCCACCGGTCGATGTCGGCCTTGGTGCGTTTCTCCGTCACGGCTACGAGAAAACAGTCGTCGAGTTCGGGATACCAGCGCCCCAGTGCCACGCCGGCGAAAACGCCCTGCCGCGCCGCCTCGTCCAACAGTGACGTCACCCGGCCCTGTCGGTCGCGGACGACAAACTCCTTGAACGTGCGACGGTCGAACGCCAGCTCGAAACGGTCATTCTCCGTGAGCCGGTCCGCCGCGTACCGCGACTTCTGCAGGCACAACTCGGCCGTCTCGCGCATGCCTTGCGGACCCATCGCCGCCAGGTAAACCGCCGCCCGCAGCGCCATGAGCCCCTGATTCGTGCAGATGTTGCTCGTGGCCTTCTGGCGACGGATATGCTGTTCGCGGGTCTGCAGTGTGAGCACAAAACAACGCCCCCCGCTGCGGTCGACCGTCGCGCCGGTGATCCGTCCGGGCATCTTGCGGATGAACGTCTCGCGGCAGGCCATGATCCCCAGGTAGGGTCCGCCATATTGCATGGGGATGCCAAGCGACTGCCCTTCGGCAACGACGATGTCGGCGCCGTAGTCGCCCGGCCGCTTGAGCAGCCCGAGGCTGATCGGATCGACGGCCACGATCAGTGCCGCACCGGCCTCGTGCGTTTGACGGGCAATCTCATCGACATCTTCGAGCGCACCAAAAAAGTTCGGCTGTTGCACGAGCACGCAGGCCGTCTCGACATCAATCGCCGCGGCCAGTTCGTCGCCCGACACTCCCCCGTCCAGCGCCGACACCGTGACCAACTCGGCGTCGAGATTGATCAGGTACGTCTCGATGATCTCGCGGTATTCCGGGTGCACACTGCCGGCGACGACGACGCGGCGCCGTTTCGGCTGCGAGGCGAGCGCCATCAGGACGGCTTCGCAGGCCGCTGAACCGCCGTCGTAAAGACTCGAGTTGGCCACGTCCAGACCGGTCAACTCAGAGATCAACGTCTGATACTCGAAGAAGACCTGCAGATTGCCCTGGCTGGCCTCGGCCTGGTACGGCGTATACGACGTGTAGTACTCGCCCCGCGAGGCAATGTGGTCGACCACCGCCGGGACAAAGTGGTCGTAGCTGCCGCCACCGAGAAAACAGAGCGACTCGCTTGCCGCTGTGTTGCGAGCGGACAACTGCTTCATGTGTCGTTCGAGTTCCACCTCGCTAAGCGCGGGCGGTACTTCGAGTGGCCGCTGCAACTTGATCTCGGCCGGGATGTCGTCAAAAAGGTCATCGACGCGGGCGACGCCGATGGCGTCGAGCATCGCTCGTCGGTCTTCGGGAGTGTTGAAAAAGTAAGGCATGGCAACTCAATGGACCGAGGGGGAACTCTGCACTACAACGGCCGCACAGTGCGGCGGCGTCTGCCGACGACACAACGGCCGAGCGGGTCGCCGACGACTAATGCGATTCTTCGGCGCATTGTTTCTGATACGCCGCGTAGTCGAGCAAATGACCGAGATCGGCATCGTCGGCCAGGCGGATCTTCACCAGCCAGCCGCCGCCGAACGGGTCGCTCTTGAGCTGATCGAGGTCGTCGACCACGGCCGAGTTGACCTCGACGACTTCACCGGCCGCCGGGGCATACAGATCGCTGACCGCCTTGACGCTTTCGATCTCGCCAAACGCCTCGCCTGCGTCGAGATTGCGCCCCACCTCGGGCAGATCGATGAACACCAGGTCGGTGAGCGCCTCGACGGCAAAAGCCGAGATGCCGACCGTGGCAACGCGGCCACCGTCGACCTCGTCGACGTGCACCCATTCATGGGTCGTGGCAAACTGCAGTTCGTCGGGTTTCACTCGCAGGATCCTTGTCTGAACGGGCAGGTGGTCGGAGCGGCCAGGGCGTCGACCTGATCGCTGCTCCGGGGTGTGTGCTATTTCGCGCGGCGATAAAATGGCAGCGGGACGATCTCGCCGGCCGTGGCGTGGCCCCGTATGTCAACCTCGACCGGCGTGCCCGGCTCGCAGGTGTCCGCCGCAACCAGCGCCATGGCAATGGGCCGCTCGAGCGTCGGCGAAAACGTGCCGCTGGTGACCGTACCGATCGTCTCGCCGCCGTGCGTCACCGCAGCCCCCTCACGGGCAACGCGCCGACCGCCGAGTTGGATGCCGACACGGCGACGACTGACGTTCTCACGGGCCTCGGCCAACGCGTCGCGCCCCAGGAACGAGCGGTCCTTCAACTGTACGGCGAACGACAAGCCCGCTTCGTACGGATTGATCTCTTCGCTCAATTCGTGGCCGTAGAGCGGCATACCCGCCTCGAGCCTCAGCGTGTCGCGGCAGCCCAAACCGGCGGGAACGACCCCCAGGTCGGCGCCCGCGTCCAGCAGCGACTGCCACACGCCCGTCGTCATATGCGCACCCAGGATCAGTTCGAAGCCGTCTTCTCCTGTGTAGCCGGTGCGGCTGATGATGCCGCCATGCCCGGCGATGCGGGTCTCCACTGCACAGTAGTAGTCGAGCGATGCCAGGCGATGTTCGACGATCGGCGCGACGATATCATGGCTGCGCGGTCCCTGCACGGCGATCATGCCCCAGTCGACGGTCAGATCGGCAAACGCCACGCTGCCGTCGTCGGGCAGATGGCGCTGGATCCAGGAGACGATCTTCTCCCGGTTGCCGGCGTTCACAACCAGCAGGTAGTAGCTGCCACCGCCGGCGTCGGCGAGACGATAGAGCAACACGTCGTCGAGGATGCCACCCGACTCGTCGGTGACGAGCGAGTAGCGAACCTGCCCCGGTTGTTGGTCGGCCACGCGGCGCGTCAGCAGCGAGTCGAGCCACGCGCCGGCACCCTCGCCGTCAAAACGCAGCCGCCCCATGTGCGAAACGTCGAACAAACCGGCGGCTGTACGCGTGGCCGTGTGCTCGTCGACGATCGACGTGTATTGGATCGGCATCGACCAACCGGCGAACTCGGCCATGCGGGCACCGTGGCCCTGGTGCCAGTCGAAGAGCGGCGTCTTTGCCTGTGATGCCGACAATGCCAAGTGATTCACCAGGTTCCGAAGTCGCGAATGCGATACGACCAGCAACGCCGACAACTGCCCGCGCACCTTGACCACCATCGTGCGCGGCGGCGTCCAAAGTGCCGGTTCGTGGGTTGCCAAATCGGTGCCAATATGCCCCCCCGGACCGAGCATTCGCCCTAGCGGCAAGACGAGCCTTGCCAGCACGTATCACGCTCGACCGAGCACCTGTTGACATTGTATCGGCAGCGGGAACGAACACCAGGGGCCGGTCACTCAGGAACTTCGTATCGCCTGAACCGCGATTCGAAAAACGATCCCTTCGGCGCATCGACGTCGACGAGCGAGCCGGCGCCGCTGTTATTTGCGGCGTCCTTTTTTGCCCGACTTCTTTCCGCCGCCGGGCTTCTTGCGCGGCTTTTTCTTTTTCGCCTTCCCCGTGGGCGCCGCCGACGAATTCTTGGTCGTTGGGCGACGCTTGCCTTTCGCCTTCTTGGGTGGCGACGTCGGCCCCTGCGAATACTTCGACTTTTTGTTGTTCGACGTTTTCGGGGACCGCGGCGTTGCCTCGCCGGCCGCGGCGCGACCGACCACGCGCAGGTCGAGTTCGCGGCGATCGACGTCGACGTGGGCCACGGCGACGCGAATCCGATCCCCGAGCCGGAAGGCGTTGCCCACCCGGCGACCGGTCAAACTGTGCGACGTGCGGTCGAAATGGTAGTAGTCGTCCGTGAGCGAGGAGATGTGGATCATGCCCTCGGCCGGAATCTCGATTCCCTGGGCAAACATGCCGAAACGTTCGACGCCGGTGACGATCGCGTCGAGTTCGTCGCCGATCCGCTCGCTCATGTACGCCAACAGCTTCACTTTCGTGAGGTCGCGTTCGGCGGCCTCGGCGCGTCGTTCCCTTTCGGAGCAGTGTTCGCCGAGCGCGACCAGTTCGGCTCCGTAGAGCGTGGGCCGGGCGCCGGCCAGCAACACGTCGATCAGCCGATGCACGGTGAGGTCGGGATACCGACGAATCGGCGACGTGAAGTGGCAGTAGCTTTGCTTCGCCAGGGCGTAGTGCCCCTCGACGATGGGGCTGTACACCGCCTGCTGCAGGCTCCGCAACACAGCGAAGTTGACGGCGTGCTCTTCGGGACGCCCGGCGATCGCGGCCAACAACGCCTGTACCTCGAAGCGGTCCTGCAGGTTATCGACCTTGATGTCCAACTCGCGCACGAATTCGGTGAGCGCCTTGAGCTTGCGCGGGTCGGGCGGCGCATGCACGCGCCGCAAAAACTCGAAGCCGGCGTCCTCG
>JAGQPT010000182.1 GCA_020426575.1 Planctomycetales bacterium | reverse complement strand
GACCGGCGCGGCCCCGTCTGCGCGTGCACAACCCGGATGGGTGGTCGTCGCCAACGAACGCTGAAGCGGACCTGGCCGGTCGGGCAGCATCGGCTCAGCCCAGTACGAAGATTCCACTCTCGCTGGCTGGCAGCCGCAACGTGGCCGATGAACAGCCGCAGGAGTATGGCCGTTCGACGGTCGAGGCGTTCGCGTGGCCGGCCGTGTGCCTCGATTGGGAGCAGGCCGCGGCGCAGTCGTTGCGGCGCACCGGTGCCTGGCTACTGGCGAAGATGGTCGGCCGACATCGCACGGTTGCCGTGACGAGTTGTCGCCACGGCGAAGGACGCACCAGTGCCGCGATGATGTTGGCGCGGCTCGGCGCACGCGACGGGCGGACGAGCGTGGTGGTCGACGCTGACGTGCAGAGGCCTCATCTGACGACACAACTCGGCCTGCAGCCGGCGGTGGGTTGGACCGACGCGATCGACGGCACGGCGACGCTCGCCGAAACGATCATGCGATCGGCGACCGAGCCGATCGCCGTAATCCCAACGTTGCGGCCCCTGTCGCGGCTCGATGCGCTCAGCGACAACCTGAACATCGGCATGCACCTGCGGATGCTCCGCGAGGAATTCGAACTCGTGGTGCTCGACGTCGGTCCGCTCGAGGAAACCGGGCAGACGACGCTGATCAAGTCGCTGACCGACTGTGGTCACGTGGACGGCGTTCTGCTGGTCCGCGACGTGCGTCACACCGGCCGTGAGGAGGCCGACTCGCTGGGCGAATGCCTTCGCGCCGCGGCGGTGCCGGTTTGGGGTGTGATCGAAAACTACGTGGGCGCGGCGTGATCGCCGAACTTCGCGCTGCGCGTGGGCGCCGGGCACTGCCGTGGGCAGCCGATCCGGCGCTACGTCTGACTGCCCGCCGCACCAGGGGCCGGTTACAATAAGCCGTGTGTCAGACGCCTTGCCATCACAGTCGTGCCCGTCATTGGGGCGCCGCGCCGTCGTCTCTGCGGCGGTGGCGGTGATCGTGTTTCTCGCATTGCTGGCGACGTCGCTGCGCCTGCCGATGGTCTGGGACGAAGGCGATGCGATTGTCCGCGCCGACGGCATCGCCCATTGGGCATCGCGGTTTGGCGATGCCGATCCGTCGGGGCCGTTTTCACGCGCGGCCGTAGGCGACGACTGGGAGTATACGACGGTGCGCGAGGGGCATCCGCCGCTGTATGGCGAACTGATCGCCGGCGGACGCGCCGCGGTGGGGCGTTGGCTGCCTCCACTCACGGCGGCCCGCTTCGGACCGATGTTGTGGTTCGCAGTTGCTATGGCCGTCGTCTTCGCGCGGCTTTGGCACGACGAATCGCTTGGCACGGCGCTGTGCGCGCTGGCCGCCTTGCTCACGCTCCCGCGGCTGTGGGCGCACTCGCACTTCGCCACGCTCGACGGCCCACTCACGGCGTGTTGGCTACTGGCCTGGGCGACGTTTCGCCCCGAGGCGAACGAATGGCGCTGGCGAGTGATCTGGGGGATCGCACTGGGGCTTACGCTGTCGGCGAAGTTCACCGGTTGGCTGGCACCGTTGCCGTTTGTGCTCTGCACCGTGTTCTCGAAACGCGGCGACGTTCGCCGCACCGTGATCGTGGGCTTGCCGATTGCGCTGGCGACGTTCGTGCTGTTGAACCCGCCGCTGTGGCACGCGCCCGTGGCGGGACTGTGCGAGTTCTTCGAGCGCAACCTGCAGCGTGGTGCGCAGCCGGGACTGAACGTGTCGACGTGGTTTCTCGGGCACATGTACAACCTCGACCATCCCCTGCCCTGGTACAACACCTTGTTTTGGACGGCGGTGACCGTCCCGCTGGGGACGTTGCTGCTGGCCGGTGTCGGCATGGCCGAGTTGCTGCGACGCCGCGACGCGGCGAGTGCGTTACTGCTGGCGAACTGGGGCGTTCTGCTTGTTGTCCGCGCCACGCCCTGGGCTCCGCCTCATGACGGCGTGCGGTTGTTCTTGCCGAGTTTCGCGTTCCTGGCCGTGATCGCCGGTGTGGGGGCCGGTGTGATTGCCCGGTGGGCCCAGGCACGTTGGAAGTCGGCCCACATCGAGGGCACTGCCGGGCAAGCCAGCAGAGGCACCCGGAGGAGTGTGGCGGCGTGGGCCATTCCTGCGCTGCTGTTGATCGGCTCGGCGACGAGTGTCGCCTGGTACGCGCCGCAGTGGATTTCGTACTACAACCTGCTTTGCGGGGGACTGCCGGGAGCCGTGCGGTTGGGCATGGAACCGACGTACTTCTGGGACGCGCTGGACGGCGAGACACTCGATTGGCTGCACGCGCACACGCCGACCGACGAGAAAATCGCCTTTGCCGCGGCGCCCCCGGACAACCTGCGGCTGATGCGCGGCTGGGGCACGCTGCAGCGCGACTACCGGCCCGACGCCCCGGGCGGGTATCGCTACTACGTACTGCAGCGGCGACCGAGCGCGCACCACGCCGTAGATCGGTATCTGCTCGAGCACGCCATGCCGGTGTGGCAGAAAACGATCCGACCGCCCCAGTACGGACGCGGCCCCTGGCGACTCGACGTACCCCTGCTGGACGTGTACGAGTACAAGGATTACGAAGCGGCCCAAGCGGCGGTGGAAACTGAAACGCCGCGCTGACTCAGCACCGTCCGCGGCGCCGTTCTTTCGCCGGCAGGACTTCCAGGCAGGTCGTCCACCAGCCGGTCTCGATCGTGGCGATGAACTCATCCGGCAGACGCTGTGCGGCCATTTCTCGGGCCAGGCGGTGATGATCGTACCGGACGGGGATGAATTCGGCGTCGCAGCGCGCGGGAGCGACGTGGAGAATTGTGTACCAGACGTGTGTGTGTCCGTCGTTGGCCGGCCGCCCCAGGGCGCCGACGTTGACGAACCGCCGGCCGCCGGCGAGTTCGCGCTGCCAATGGATGCCGGTGTGCGTGCCCAGGATCACGTCGGCCGCGTGGTCGTCGGTGAGCATTTCCAGAAAGTGCGTCGACGTGGTCGACTCCCAGAGAAACTCGTTGACGCGGCGCGGACTGCCGTGGCACATCAGTACCCGTCGCCCCCCGACGTCGAGGCGGCATTGTGCCGGTAGCGTGCGCAGCCAGGCGCGGTTTTCCTCCGAGGTGTGGGCGAGCGTGTAGTCGTAGCTGAGTTGGGCGAAATGATTATCGCGCGGGTCGGTGTAGCCGCACTGGCAATCGTCCAGCGCGTTGCCGATCGAGTCGTCGTAGTTGCCCTGCAGACAGGTCACGCCGTGTTCCTGCAGTAGGGGGAACACGCGGTCCGGATGCGGTCCGAACCCACCGAGATCGCCCAGGCAATATATCGCGTCGACACCGCGGCGATGAACGTCGACCAGCGCGGCCTCCAGGGCGAGATAGTTGCTGTAGACGCCGCCCAGACAGGCGATCCGCACGTCGCCCGACTTGGGCGACGTTGTTGAGGCGGCGGTGTTGTCGTGGGGCGCATTCACGGTGCGGCGGTGCTCACGACGGGCTCGAAGGGTTCGCGCAGATGGCGCCGTAGCGGTAGCACGTGTAGCAGGCCCCATGGGTGAGCGCGAACGGTCGGTCCGCTTCGGCGAGCGTGGCGCCCAACAGCGCGTCGGGCGATTCGATCAGGATCGGGCAGACGTACACGCCGCGGTCCGTGACGACGCGGCTGTGCTCGCACACCAACGTCCGGCGGTCGAAGCCGTGGAGCATTGTGGCCGTGACGCGATCATGCGGACCGTAGGCCTCGCTGCGCTGCGCCTCGGCGCCGATCTGAAGCGTGGGCAGGAGTTTCAGCCGCGGCCGCGCGTAGCCCCGCGCCTTGAGCATGTCGCGGAACGCGTCGGTCTGCTCGTCGTCCTGCTCGATCGGCCAGGTGCGTACCGCCGTGACGATGGGCAGAAAGTCATGCGCGACGAGTCGCTCGATGCCGCGCATCGTGCGCTCGAACGTGCGGTCGCCGCGGATCGGATCGTTCGTGGCGGCCGAGAATCCATCGAGCGAGACGCGAAACTCGAGGCTGTACGTGCTGTGGCTTTCGGCCTCGGCAAGCGCCGCGAGCCATGCGTCCTTGAGCACCGCCGCGTTGGTGAGCACGGTCGCCGGGCCGTACTGCAACGTCGCGCTGAGGATCGGCACGATGTCGGGATTGAGAAAGGGTTCGCCGCCGGTGAAGTAATACTCCTTGACCCCCAGGGCCACCGACTCGGTTAGGTGGTGGCTGACGTCGTCGAGCGTGAGAAAGCCGAACGTGTCGTTGTGGGGGCTGCAACTGATGAAACAGTGGTGGCAGGTGTAATTGCAGAGCGTGCCGCCGACCTGGAACCAGAGGTCGTCGAGGTGTGACATGGTCAGTTGCGGCGCCGCGTCCCGGTCGCTCACGTCACGCCTCCGCGCAGGGCCGTCGTGCGATAGAGGTCCAGGTCCTCCCGATCGCCGATGATCGTGAACAGGTCGCGCACCTGTTCCAGGCCGACCGACAGCAGGAACTGCGAGTTGCGGCCGAAGCTCTTGGCGCCGAGGACGTAGAAGTCGGGTTCCGGCGTGAGCAGCGCCGCCGGGCCCGGTGACGATTGATCGAGGCAGTCGACCGGTGTGTCGCTCGATGTGGAAATCGAAGCGGCCAGCAGCGCCGCGGCGAGTTTCATGGGGCCGTCGCTGGCGTAGCAGCGGTGCAATTGCAGCTCGTCGCTGAGCCGGTGGTCGGGACGGTAGCCGACGTTGGCGATGATCTGGTCGACGGTGATTTGTTCGACAGCGACTTCTTCAACTGTGCGCCGTTCAGGGTCATCTTGCTGGGCGTTGTTTTGCTGGGCGGCGTCGTGTGCGATCGGTTCGTCGCCGGCGCTCAACTCGACGGTGAGCGCGCCGGTGGTTTCGTCGCGGGTGATCGCGCGCACCCAGCGATTCGGCCGATACTCGACCGTGGAGTCGGCATCCGCGGCAAGCGCATTGGCTGCGGCGGCAAGCGTATCGCGGGCGGTGAGGCGGTCGTGGGGAATCCGCACGATCGGCTGCGTGCGAGTCGCGCCGTCGGCGGGCGGGCGCGTCACCCAGACGACGGACGTGCCGGGTTCGTCACGGGCCAACTGCGCGAGCGAGACGATCGTCGTGGCGGCCGAGTAACCCCCGCCAACGACCAGCACACGTCGGCCGGCGTAGTGCCGGCGATCGTCGCCCAAGACGTCCGGCAGCTCGTAGGCGATCGCATCACGGGCCGCGGGTTCGCCGACGGCGGCGATCCCCCCCTGCCCGAGCCAGTTGTGATGGCCGTAGGTGCCCGAGGCGTCGATGACGACGTCGGCCGTGTCGACGCGCTCCTGGTCTGTGGCGTCGCGGACGAGGATGCGGAAGTCGTCGTCGCCGCGCGACTCCTGGCCAACGAGTTCATGTTTGAGCGAGGACGACCGCCCCACGGCGACGACTTCGGTGTTTTCGTGCACGTGATCCCGCAACAGGTCGGTGGCGGCCAGTGGCAGCAGGTAGGCCGCGGCAAACTCGCGGCCGGTGAGCAGCGCGTCGTCGTCCGGCGGCTGCCATTCGGGATCCTGGGCCTGGATGGCGGCGAGGCCCAGTGACGAGACGTTCATGCCGAAAGGACTGAACAGCCGCACTTGGCCCCAGCGCCGGACGGAGTCGGCGATCCGGCCGCGGTCGTACACCCGCACGTCGTAACCGAGAAAGCGGGCGTAGAGGGCCGCTTCGACGCCGACCGGTCCGGCACCGATGATCGCGATCGTGGCGGGAGGCAGGACGGACATCGGGCGAGTCTAGGAGTTACGAGATGATTGTGCACGGCTTCGACGCGTCATGATAGCGGAGCCGCCACGGTTCAACCAAGCAGGGCCAGTACGTATTTGATCGGTTGCAACTTCGAGTGGCGTACAGTGTGCTACGCTACAATGGTGCGAACGTCAGTCTCGCTTTTCGGTTGCCACGTTGCCAACTATGATGGCAGCGGATTTCCCACACTCGTCCCCTTGAGACAAGCGATGCCGATCTACGAATACACGTGTCAAGGCTGCAGCCACGACTTCGAGGCACTGGTCCGCAACGGCGAACGGGTCGAGTGCCCCGAGTGCGGCGGCAAAAAGCTGGAGAAGCGTTTCAGCGTGCCGGCCGCCCACACCGCCGGCAGCCGACTTCCCGTCGCCGGCGAGTCCTGCGGCAAACCGAGCTGCTGCATGGGACAATGCGACATGGGGTGACGGCGTCACGCCAAGCGAACCAAACTTTGGGAAACGCGAAAGCGCTACACTTGTGACTAAGGGGTGGCGCGTTGGTGCACCCTGGGAAGACGGCGCGCTCATGGTTGAGACAGCCGCTATCGGCCAAAAACGGTCATGGCCCCGACGACGCCAATGGTGAAAGCTGCCGTGATGAAGAAGTATCCCGCCACGCGCGCGGAGGCCGGGCTGTTTGCACTCCGGAGTATCACCGCGTGGGGAACGCCGACCAAAATGGCAAGAGCGAATGAGGCCAGCGCGCTCAGCGCGACCTAGCCGGCCCAGCCAACCTGATACGGGGACGGCAGCAACAGAAACCCCGGTAGTTTGTCGCTGCCCAAAGGTGGCTTGGATGAGCAGGGAAAGAGCACCAGGCAAACCAACGCGATTATGAACGTCATTGTTGCCGTTTCAGTCGCCGAAGCCCCTCGTTTCGCTGCAGGAGCGTCACCGCTTAGCTCGGCATGCGCCGTACTCGGCGAGACATACGGATTTCGGGACTCAGCGTCGATTTTCGTGCGATGACTTTTCATCTGAATCATTGTACCGCCGACACCGTGGGGAGTTGTTCGTCCCCTGACCTCTTGTCGCTACGCGACACGGACACTCGATCGGTCTAGTCGCGCTCTTCGTCGGCACGTTTTGCGATCGAGTGTCCGTGCCACCCGGGCGGAAGTTTGCCGCACGTTCGCGTATTGACGCGGCAAATGCCTCCTCCCCTAGCCCGTCCCCCGAAGACGGGGGCGGGGGATTTTGCGATGCCTTGCGTCAGCTCAACTCCACGCGTGGCACGACTCGTTCGGCGTCGTTTTCCAGTTCGAAGAAGCTGGTGCGCTCGAAGCCGAACATGCTGGCCAGCAGGTTCGTGGGGAACATCTCGCAGAGCTGGTTCAGTTCGCGGACGTTGGCGTTGAAGAATCGGCGAGCGGCGGCGATGCGGTCCTCGGTGTTGGCCAGTTCCTGCTGCAACGCCAGGAAGTTGGCATCGGCCCGCAACTCGGGGTACGACTCGACGACGGCGAAGAGCTGCTTCATGCCGATTTGCAGGGCCGACTCGTCGACCGCCTGTTGGCTGGCCGAACCGGTGCTGTGCAGCGCCCGGTCGCGAAGTTCCACGACCCGTTGGAGGACCTCGCGTTCGTGGGTGGCGTAGCCCTTGACCGTCTCGACCAGGTTGGGGATCAGCTCGTAGCGCCGTTTCAGCTCTAGGTCGATGTCGGACCAGCTCTCGCGGATGTGCTGCCGCAGTCGCACGAAGCGGTTGTAGCCCGCCAGTGCCCAGATGAGCGGCAGCAACGTGACGGCGGCCAGGATGATCAGCAGCGGTGCCATTTCCCCTCCCCCGAATTTCCCTTGTTCCGATGTCGTGTCGCTAACGGCGCGGCCGTCACTCGTCGTACTTGAAGTCGCCGATCCAGAGCTGGCTCGAGTGGTCGTCGGTGCGGGTGCTTGTCCACATCAGCCGCTGGCCGTCGGGAGAGAACACCGGCAGCACGTCGGCCGCCTCGGCGTCGGTCACGCGGATCGGCTCACTGGCGATGAAGCCGTCGTCGGTGACGTCGTACTCCAGCATCCAGAGGTCGTAGTTGGGCCGAGCCTGCGGGTTCGAGTGGTCGGCACCGGCCCAAATGATCAGCGGCTTGGTCGGGTGCCAGTAAGGCGCCCAGTTGACGCCGTTGTTGTCTGTCAGGGCGGTCTCCTGGGTGCCGTCGGTGCGGATGACGTAGATCTGCAGGAAGCCTTCCTTCTTGCGGTCGCTGCGGAAAACGACCCACTCGCCGTCGGGCGAGAAGAACGGTCCGCCGTCGTAGCCCGGCGCGTTGGTCAGTTGCCGGACGTTGCCGCCGTCGGCGTCCATGATGTAGAGGTCGGGGTCACCGTCGCGGTCGCTGCAGAAGACGATCTGGCTACCGTCGGGCGAGTATGATCCTTCGGCGTCGTAGCCAGGCGAGTCGGTGAGCTGCCGCAGCTCGCTGCCGTCGGGGGTCGCCTCGAAGATGTCCAGGTACGGGTCGAAGTCCCAGTTGTAACGGCGCCGGCGGCCCGTCTTGGCGTCTTCGGCCAGTTGGTCGCGCTCGGCCTGTTCCGTCGCGTCGATCTGAGGGTCGAGATGGCTCGAAGCAAAGATCACCTTGTCGCCCGACGGAGCGAAGTAGGCACACGTCGTGCGGCCACGACCCGGGCTGATGCGCCGCACCTGGCCGTCGGCGAGTTCCTGGGTGTAGATCTGGTAGAACATGTAGTCGCGCGGGACGGCCTGATAGATGATCGTGCCGCCGTCCGGCGAAAAGTAACCCTCGCCTGCCTTGGTGAAGCCCTCGGTCACCTGGTGGATGTTGTCGAGGTACTTCGCCTCGGTTTCGCCCGCCAGACAGCAGCGGACCGTCACCGGTGCCACAGTGGCAATCAGGGCGAACACGGCAAGGGCCACGCAGGCGGCGCGCCATGACTGGGCGCTGGGTGAATTGGCGCTGAGTGAATTGGCAAGCTGGGGGCGCACGTCGTAAACTCCGGGCTGATGGTCGAAACGGGCCGCCAGCCATCCGCCACGGCGTTGGTGCCGGGCGCGTGGTCGAGGGGCTCGGTGAGTGATTCGTACGGAGGCCGACATTATAGGGCCTGGCCGAACCGGCAACACCCGGTCGCACCCCGCCACGGAGCAACACCCAGACGGAGCAACACCCGCATGAAGTGGAGCAAGGCCGGATGAAGATTTACACGAAAACGGGCGACGAAGGTCAAACATCGTTGTTGGGCGGTCGACGCGTGCCGAAGTCCGACCTCCGCATCGAGGCGATCGGGGCGGTCGACGAACTCAACGCATCGCTGGGGGTCGTGCGTTCGTTGCTGGAAGACCGCGGCGTCGACGCCACGCTCGAACGGGTGCAGCACGAACTATTCGCCATCGGTGCGGAACTGGCCAATCCCGAACCGGCCAAGAGCCGCACGCCGGTGATCGGACTGCCGGAGATCGAGCAGCTGGAGTCGACGATCGATCGGCTCGAAGCGGAGTTGCCGCCGCTAACGCAGTTCATTCTCCCGGGCGGCGGGCCGGCCGGTGCGACGGTGCACCTGGCACGCACGATTTGCCGTCGCGCCGAGCGCTGCGTCGTTACCCTGCGGCAGGACGATTCGCACCTGGCGAGCCATGTCGTCGTGTATCTCAATCGGCTTAGCGACCTGCTGTTCGTGATGGCGCGGGCGGTGAATCGCGCCGCCGGGCGTGAGGAACAGCCCTGGGTGCCGGCAAGCTGACAGGGGACACGGCAGTTGCCACACGCGGCATGCTCAACGCTCGAGCAGCAGTTCGAGATAGCTGCGGCGTTCGCTCTGGGTGAGACTTAATCGGTCGGCCAGCGCCTTGATCGCGCCGCGTCGTTCGTCGAGTTGCGACTCGTCGGCCATGGCTTCGAGTTCGACGTACGTGCCGACGCCGACGACCTCGTCGAGCGCCAGCTCGATTTCGACGCCGTCGCAGTCGATCCGGGCACAGCTGCGCTGTTTGCGAACCTCGGCGACGGGGCGGAAACCGACCGCTTCGAGGAATTCTCCAAACTGCTGGGCAGCGTCGCGGCCGCTGGCGATGCCGACTTCGATCTCGCGTCGCGTCTTTGTGGCCGCGTCGATCTTAGGGCCTTTGTAGGTGACGCAGTTTTGCTCACCGACGCTACGGACGCGCACCGCCTCGTCGGTGCGGGCGAAATCGCGCACCGGGTGGGCGTAGTAACAGTCGACCTGTTCGATCGGGGCGGCGAACTGTCCACCGGCCTGGGTCACGTGCTCGATCAGCTTTGCGGTGTCGGCGACGAGGAACTTTTGCTCGACTTCGAATTGCATCATCGCTGCGCTGCTGGCCGGTTTGCCGGGGGAATTGATTCCATCTCGCGCCGACATCGGCGCCGCTGCAACGTACAATTACAACGAATCCTCGGGGTGGGGGGAAGTACCCGATGCGCGTCGCACACTCACTGCTTCATTCCTTATCGCAGAGAAACGCCCTATGTCGTACGACGCTGAATCACCGGCAAAAGCTTCTGGCCCGCGACCGCAGCGGATCTTTTGGGTGGTGCTTGCCGTGTTGGCGGCGGCGGTGTTTGTGCAATTGGTGTTGCGGCCGCGGGGACCCGGAGGAGGCGAAGCCCGCCGCCATCCGGCGGTCGGCAGCAAACTCGTCGGGCTGCACGTCGTGCCGCTGACCGGTGAGGGGGACGACGTTTATCTATCGAGTCTCGAGGGCGACGTGACGATGTTGAACTTCTGGGGCACCTGGTGTCCGCCGTGCCGGCAGGAGTTTCCGCATGTCGCGGCGTTGTACGACCACTTTGCTGATCGCGACGACTTCCGCTTGCTCGCCGTATCGTATCCCGGCGGCAGCACGTTTGACCTGGCGGCCCTGCGCTCCGACACCGAGTCGTTTCTGCGTTCGCAACAGGCGACGCTGCCAACGTACGCCGACCCGCAACAATCGTTGATCGAGGCGGTTGAGATGGTGCTCGGGGGGGACGGCTTCGGCTTCCCCACGACGCTCGTGCTCGGCCGCGACACGACGATCCGTGGCGTTTGGGTGGGCTATTCTGCCGGCATGGAGCGAGACGTCGAAGCGCTCATCAGTGAACTGCTCGACGAACCCGCCGCCGCCGGTGCGAACCCCGCCGCTGCAGATACGGACCCCGCAGCTAATACGGACGTTGACGCGCCCGCGGACGAAGCGTGAGCACCGCCCCGGCGGTTCACGGTGCGAGGGTGTCGATCTTGATGTCGCGCCAGCGGACCTGGATGCCTTCTTTCGACTTGTCGTCGCCGACGCCGTGCACCTGCAGCGCGATGAAGCCGCTGGGCGTGAGTGAGTCGTGCAGGTCGGCAGCCGGAACGCCGTTGAGCCAGGTGCGGATAGAATCGCCGCGACATTCGATGCGGTAGTGGTTCCACTCGCCGGGCTTGAAGGCCTTGCGAGCGGCTTCGTTTTCGGAGAGGTCCTGCAGCCAGCCGCGGCGGCCTTCGTCATACACCCCACCGCTGTAGGCACGCGGCGAAGGATCGATCTCGACCTGGTAGCCGTGCACTCGATCGGCCGGGATGGACTTGGTCGTACCGTCGCCGAGGTCAATCTCGGTCGGTTCGTCGAACACGTTGCTGCGTATCTGGATGCCGGAGTTCAGCGCCGGATCGACCTTGAAGTCGAGTTCGAGCACGAAGTCGCCGTAGTGCTCGTCGGTGCAGAGAAAGCTGTTTCCGGTGTTGAGCACCGCCGAGCCGACGATCGTGTCGTCTTCGACCGTGTAGACGGCGTCGCCGCCGTGTTGAGTCCAACCGTCGAGCGTCTTGCCGTCAAACAGGGGCTGAAAGTTGTCGTCGGCCGTGGCGATCGTGGCGATGGCCGACAGAAAAACAAAATGAAATGCCGTCAAGGCACCGGACCGTTGCCGCGTCATCGTTGGATTACTCCCATGTTGTTTGTGTGTGCGCAAAGGGGGCGCAATATGTGTGAGCGAGTGTGACCGCTGGACGACGTATCGTAACCGCCGACCACGCGCGACGCCAATCGTGCCGGGGGAGCGCACCCGTCGATCGGTCACTTGGGGCGGACGGAGGTCGTCTGCGGCGCAACGATCGCAATTCGCACTTCGTGGCGGAGACCCGCTTCAGGGGGCCTCGCGGATGGCCTCGCCACCTTGGATGGTCGAGAGGGCCTGGTAGACACCCAGTCCGTGGTTGGGGCTGGCCAACTCGGCGGCGCTCTCGGGCACGGACGAGGCGATCGACTCGCCGACGAAGTGCACCGAACCGTCAGCATAGACGAAGTTGGCCCCGCCGGGATGGTCGCTGCGAAACCCGCTCGTGCGGTGTTTGCTGGAACTGGGGCTATCCGGGTAGATCGTGCCGCGGCAGGGATCGCCCTTCGTGTCGATCGTCTGGTTCGAGGCGGTCGACTGGGTGACGGGCCACTTGTTGAGCCGGTCGCGCGTCGTGCCCCAGGGGCCCGTGACCTTGATCGGCGAGTACTGCAGCAGGTCGTAATCGTTTGCCTTGCCCTGCAGCCAGGCCTGGGCGGCGTACATCTCGGAACTGGCGTCGGCGTAAGGTGCGGTGCAACCGGGGTCGGCGCAAAGCCGCCAGTTTCGCCCCTGGGCCCCCTCCCCCACGGCGATCGTGTTGCTCGTGCCGTCTGTGATCTGGGCGATGCGACAGGCCTGGTTGACGTTGAAGATGCCCAACTGCCAGGTCGGGATCTTCTTCCAGGGAAACTTGCAGTACGTGTCGGTCACCCCTTTGCTGACGATGTAGTCCGTCGCCCCAAGTTGGCAAAACACCTCGCCGTTGCTCTGCCGGCAGACGCGGAGTTGGAACACGGCAAAAAACTGGGCAACGGGATTGCTGCCGGCGATCGGGTTGTCCTTGGAACTCGACGGGCAGTCGAAGGCCGGGATCACTGTACGGGCCACGACCGCCGTGTTGTCGTACCAAGGAACGCCAAAGTCGTAGAGGTTGTGCAGAGACGTCTGTTCGAGGTAGGGCAACAGTAGCGGCAGCGTGCCGGTGTAAAACTCACCTGTGACGGGCGACGAACCCTGGTGCTCATATCCCAGGAAGATGCCGCCGGGCGGGAAGGTGCTCAGTGCGGCGTGGTAGTTGTGCAGGGCAACGCCGATCTGCCGAAGGTTATTGGCGCATTGCCCGCGGCGCGCCGCTTCGCGGGCGGCCTGAACCGCTGGCAGCAACAGCGCGATCAGGATGCCAATGATGGCGACGACCACAAGCAGTTCGACGAGTGTGAACCCCCCGCTGATCATCGTGTTGCGCCGTGGCGCGATCCGCCGATCGACGGTCCAACCCATTTTCGGCCTCCTGTGCCGACGGACGTTTGCGGCCTGCTTCGTCGAGGACCAGTCTTCGTGAAAATCCGCGGGGCGGCAGCGAACCAGCGCGACCGAGGCCCGCCCGAGCCCATGCATAGACAGCTTGACGGCTCGATCGGTCACCACGGCACCCGCTTATCGACACAGCACGGATATGACTGGTCAGCTTAGCGTAGCAAACGACGCGATGCACGCCGCCGTCGCCCGAAGACGAGCCAGCCGACGACCAACGGTGTGCCGAGGGTCGTCAGCGCGGGTTCCGGCACCGACGTGAGGTTTGTGCTCTCGCCGAAATGGCCGGCCCAAAGGATGTAGTCGAGCCCGTCAACGACGCCGTCGTCGTTGAGGTCGCCGTTGGCCGGAGAGCCTGGTGGATCGTCGGCCGGGTCGTCGCCGAAGTTTTCAGCCCAAACAAGGTAGTCGAGCCCGTCAACGTTGCCGTCGCCGTTGGCGTCCCCCGGCAAGGCTGGAGCAAGGTCGACCGTCGCCGTTGCCACGATCTGTCCGCTCAGCGTGATCGTGGCCAGAAACTGATCGACGAAGAACCGCGACGGGGCATTCACGTCGAGTGTGAGCCGCAGTTCAACCTGGTTGCCGTTGACCCCGGTAACTTCCAGCATCGACTGGACCGGCGAGGAATTCTCGAAGATTTGCGGGAGTCGATTGCCGGCGTCATCGAAAAGCAACACCGGGTCCGGGTCGCCTATCGCGCTGAGCGGGAAGTCGGGGTCTTCGATGTTCACTTCCCCCGGCCATCCCGTGAAATTGCCGAAGGTGCCCGTGGGAATCGGCACAATGTCGCCGTATTGGGGCGTGCCGTTCGGATTCACGCCGTCGATATTCCTCCACTGGAGTTCGTCGCCCACCTTCGTGGGATCTTGGCTGGGATTCAATTCAAACTGGAACACGCGTTCTTCGGCCAACGAGCGGGTCCGCTCGCCGAGCTGCTCAGCGTCGACGTCGAGAAATGCGTGGCTGAAGTTCAGGCCGAAGTCGGTGCCAATGGAACTGCCGACGACCGGGCGCGACAAACCGGCGACGTTTAATAGCAGATCGCGGATGGCCACGTTCGCGTAGCCGGTGATCTTGAAACCATAGTCGGCCGGTTCGGTCGGCGTACCGCTCAGCTCGCCGAACGTGCTGGTTTGGTCATCCCAAAGTCCCGGCAGAGCGACGTTCGACGGCAGCGCGTCCAGTGCCCCGCTGTTGAGTGCGATGGCGGTTGGAGACGTGCCGCTGAAGTCGACCGACGCTCCGATTGTGCCCTGATAATTGGCAACGTCACCGGGAATGCCGTTGACGGTTTGGGCAGCCAGCCCGAGGGTGAGCAGCCCAAAGATTTCGCCTGTGATCTGGCCGGTGGCCGTGAGTTGACTGGCGTTGGAATCGAGCTGGAAGTTCACGTCCACGGCAGACGTCGAATTCGGCCTGGCGAGGGGCAATGTGACGAAAACGGCCGTCACAAGCACAGAATACACGATTCGGTGCCGGCGATTCCGGAACCAGTGGCGGGGCTGTAGGCGAGTCACAGTCGAGGCCTCGAAAAGGTGTGGAGCATGTGATTGGTGCCGACGACCGTCGAGTGTGACGTCGATCCCGGGACGCAGAAGTTACAGCCCGTAGGCTATCTCGGCTGTCACTGGCGTCAAGTCGCGGTTGCAGGGTGAGGGGTAAGAAAAGCTCCGGTCGGTGGAACTGCTAGCTGCCAGCGGGGTTTGACTCGAGGCGCTGTGAGGGGGTGAACGGCAATCGACCCGGGAGTGCGGCTACCATCTTCTCGCGAGTTTTCGTCGGGCTCGCCGGCGTGCTAATGATAACCGGCTGTACGGATCAAAAGGATTTCACGTTTTTTTCTTGACAGGATCAGACGGGGTGTTTACGCTAACTCAAGAGTCCTGGGGAAGGCTGGGCTTAGCTCAGCGATGAGGCGGACTTACGGGTTCTTGGTAACACAGGCCTAACGGCCCATTGATGCCAGGACACCCGGGGGGGGGGGCGGCAAGGCGGCGTTAAGGTCGATTCCGAAAAGAGAGGCTCGGAACGTCCTGTCGCGGTGTGCCTTGCCGGCCGTGATTTCGGGGATCGACGTTCATTCGAACGGCCGGTTCCCAGCCGACGGCAGTCCCCATCGATAACCGGACAGAGAGCGGGTATCCCACGGACACACAGAAATGAGTACGGGAGGCGAAGTCAACGATTTCTGTGAAATACCCGGAAAAGGCGTTTGACTTTGAGCGTCGTGCTTCCTAATATAGGCAGCCGAGGCTTGAAAAGGGGCGATGAGGCAACAAGTAACGGGGCGAAGCGGCAGACACGGAACGAAGAGAAGGTACGGCAGCGGCTGTCTCACAGTTGCGGCCGATTCGATGGAGGTCCTCCCTGCGGGCCGCTCCACGTCGAATCGATGATCTCTTCCCAAACGTCTGTTTGAAGTGTGGACACGCGTTGGGTCTCCTGTTTAGCCCGCCGTGCTGTTCAATTCGCTGCACTGACTCGAGAAGACCGCAATTCAAGGAGACTCTAACGTGAAGAAATTAGTTGCTTTTGTGGCTGTCGTTGCCCTGGCCGCTCCGGCGTTCGCGCTGCCGACGCTCGACTACAGCCGTACTGACAACGGCGACGGAACCGTCACCGACCTGGTCACCATTACGACGCTGAATGAAGTTTCGTTCTTGGACATGACCATCTCGGCCCACGATCCGGGTGCTCTGATTCAGCAAGACGGTGGTGCGACCTATACGGCCGTTTCGGGCAGCCCCTGGAAGCCGTCGGTGATTTTCGCCAGTGATTCGACCCTGGCGACCGCTTTGAATCCGGCTGGCTATCATGCCAATCTCGACACTTTCGTCGCAGACGAGTTCTGGCCCGGTAAGGTGACCGTTGTGCTCGATCCGGTTGCCGGTTCGGGTGGTTCGGTTGCTGGTACCAGCAGCGTGCGTGTCGCCCTGACCAGCTTCACCGGTGGTGTTGGTGGTCCGTTGCCGGGTGGTGTGATCAACCTCGTCCAGGTCACCCACAGTGGCGAAGCCTGGGTGATGGGTGCTCTGCAGAGCGACTCGGACAAGAACGGCAGCTTCTCGCTGCTGCTGCCGGGCACCGGTGTGCCGGAGCCCTCGACCATGGTGCTCGCCGGCATCGGCCTGATCGGCATGATCTCGGGCCTGCGTCGTCGCCGCAGCTAAGTAGACGAATCGTTTAGAGGCCGGACCTCGTCCGACATCTGATCGAACTGATATCCAATGCCCGCGGCCGATCGGATTTTCCGATCGGCCGCGGGTTTTTTCG
>JAGQPT010000181.1 GCA_020426575.1 Planctomycetales bacterium | reverse complement strand
TGGACCCCTCGAACTTGGCCAGCTCGGCGGGGGTGCCGCGGGCGACGATTTCGCCGCCGCCGCTGCCCGAGCCGGGGCCGAAGTCGAGCAGGTGGTCGGCGCGGGCGACGACCTCGCGGTCGTGTTCGACGACCAGGAGCGTGTTGCCGAGGTCGCGAAGTTCAGCCAGGGCGTCGATGAGGCGAAGGTTGTCGCGGGGATGCAGTCCGATCGTGGGTTCGTCGAGCACGTACAGCACGCCGGTCAGGCCGCTGCCGAGCTGTGCGGCGAGACGGATGCGCTGGGCCTCGCCGCCCGAGAGGGTCGGCGCGGTGCGGGCGAGCGTGAGGTAATCGAGGCCGACGTCGACGAGGAACTTGAGCCGGTCATGGATCTCGCGGACGAGTTCGGCGGCGACCTTGCGGCGGGTGGCCGGGAACTTCCACGCCCGCACTTGTTCGAGCAGGTCGCCCAACGGCGTGCGGCAGAGGTAGTCGATCGAACGGTCGAACAGCCTGACAGCGGCGGCGTCTTCGCGAATGCGGCTGCCGCCACAGACCGCGCACTCGACTTCGTCGATCAGGTGTTCGATCCGCGAGCGGAACGAGGGCGAGAGCCGGCCGGCTTCTTCGAGCGCCGGGTAGACCCCCTTGTACTGGAAGCGCAGCGCCGGTGCGCCGCCCGTGTCACCGGATGGCACGTCGATCCACTGGTCGTCGAGCCCGTGCAGCACGATGCGGCGATGTTCGGCCGTGAGATCGTCGAAGGGAACGTCGAGCGGCACGCCCGTCGCGGTCGCGAGGGCTTCGAGCATGGCAGTGGCCAGGGGGGCCCTCATGCGGGGCCAAACCGCCAGGGCGCCTTGCCGGAGCGTGAGCTTGCCGTCGTTGACGAGCGCGGCCGGGTGGGCGCCGATCTGAGTGCCAAGGCCCTCGCATTCGGGGCACCAGCCCAACGTGCTGTTGAATGAAAAACTGTGGGGAGTGAGCGGCTCGAAGCTGCGGCCACAGGCGTCGCAGGCGTAGTGCTGGCTGTGGATGACGGTGGACCAAAGGGCCTCGTCCACGTCGTCGTCGGCGCGGATGACGTGGAGCGTGCCGTGGCCGAGTTCGAGCGCCTGTTCGATGCTGTCGGCCAGTCGCTGGCGTCCGCCTGGCTTTAGCTGCACGCGGTCGATGACGACCTCGACGCGATGTTTACGGCGGCGGTCGAGCTTAGGGGCGTCGTCAATTTCGTACGACTTGCCACCGACGCGCACCCGCCGGTAGCCTGCCGCCTTGACGCTGCGCCAGAGCGAGTCGTAGGTCTCACCGCTGCGCAGGTCGACCGGCGCGGCAATGAGGATCCGCGTGCCGGCTTCGAGCGCGGCGACCTTGTCGACGATTTCGTCGACGCTTTGCGTGCCGATCTCTTCGCCGCAATCGGGGCAGTGCGGCGTGCCACAGCGAGCGTACAACACGCGGAGGTAATCGTAAATCTCGGTCACCGTGCCGACGGTCGAACGGGGCGTTTGGGCGAGGTTCTTCTGCTCGATCGCCACGCTGGGCGCCAGTCCGGCGATGTGCTCGAACCGCGGCTTGGGCATCTGAGCGACAAATTGTCGAGCGTAGGAGCTGAGGCTTTCGACGTAGCGGCGTTGGCCTTCGGCGTAAACCGTGTCGAGCGCCAGAGACGTTTTGCCAGAGCCGCTGGGACCGCAGCAGACGGTCATCCGTCCGTGAGGAATCGTCACGTCGACGTGCTTGAGGTTGTGCTGGGCGGCGCCGCGAACGACGACCGCGCGGTCAACGGGCGCGGCAGACTCGGCCTGCGGCTTATCAGTGGCAGCGTCGCGTTTTGACGGCGCGTCGGTCGAGGCGGCCAGCGCGGCGGCGAGCGCCTTGCCGGTGTGCGACTCCGGCACACCGGCGACCTGTTCGGGAGTGCCTTGGGCGATGATGCGACCGCCGCCGGCGCCACCGTCGGGACCGAGGTCGACGATCCAGTCGGCCGACTTGATGACGTCGAGGTTGTGCTCGACGACCAGGACCGTGTTGCCGGCTTCGACGAAGCCGTGCAACACGCGCAACAGCGTGTCGATGTCGGCAAAGTGTAGGCCGGTCGTGGGTTCGTCGAGCAGGTAGAGGGTACGGCCGGTGCTTTTCTTGACGAGTTCACGGGCAAGTTTGACACGTTGGGCTTCGCCGCCGGAGAGGGTCGGTGAGGGTTGTCCGAGTTTGAGGTAATCGAGACCGACGTCGTGCAGCGTCTGTAGCTTGTGGCGGACGTGGGGAACGTTCTCGAAGTGTTCGAGTGCCTGCTGCACGTCCATCTCGAAGACGTCGGCGATCGACTTGTGCTTGAACTTGATTTCCAGGGTTTCGCGGTTGAAGCGGTGGCCGGCACAGACGGGGCAGGTGGTCCAGACGTCGGCGAGGAAGTCCATCTCGAGGCGGTTTGATCCGTTGCCTTCACAGGCGTCGCAGCGTCCGCCGGAGACGTTGAAACTGAACCGACCCGGTTTGTAGCCGCGGGCGCGTGCCTCGGGAAGCTGAGCGTACAGTGTGCGGATGTCGTCGAGCAGCTTGATGTAAGTCGCCGGGTTGCTGCGGGGTGTGCGACCAATCGGTGATTGATCGATGGCGATCAGTTTGTCGAGATGTTCAAGGCCGTCGATGCCGTCGTGGCCGCCGGGACTGCCGAGTCCGCCGTTCAGATCGCGGCGCAGTGCCTCGACGATGATGCCGTTGACCAGCGAACTCTTTCCCGAGCCGGACACGCCGGTGATGCAGACGAACATGCCCAGCGGCAGGGTGACGTCAACACCCTTGAGGTTGTGGTGCGTGGCGCCGCGAACGGTGAGGCGTTGTTCAGTGCCGTCGTCGGCTTGCTTGACGGTGCGGCGCTGTTCGGGCAAGGCAATCTTGCGTTTGCCGGAGAGGAATTGGCCGGTGACGCTCTTGGCCGTGCGGGCCAGGTCGCTGGCGCTGCCGACGGCGACAACTTCGCCGCCACGCACCCCGGGGCCGGGCCCGAAGTCGATGACGTGGTCGGCCGCGCGGATCGTGTCTTCGTCGTGTTCGACGACGACAACCGTGTTGCCGAGACTGGTGAGGCGGCGCAGCGTGGCTAGCAGGCGGTCGTTGTCGCGGGCGTGCAGGCCAATCGAAGGTTCGTCGAGGATGTAGAGCACGCCGACCAGGCCGCTGCCGATCTGGCTGGCCAGGCGGATGCGCTGCGACTCGCCGCCGGAGAGGGTCGGCGCGGTGCGATCGAGGCTCAGGTAGTCGAGGCCGACGTCGAGCAGAAAGCCGAGCCGGGCGCGGATTTCTTTGAGCAACTCGTCGGCGATGCGGAGGTCGAGTTCGGAGAGATCGGGGGCGGCGAAGAAGCGGGCCGCGTCGGCCACCGACAGCCGACAAAGGTCGGGCAGGCTCAACGGACCGGCGGCGGCGAACGACTCGGCCTGGCTGGCGAGACGGACGGCCCGGGCCCGGGGATTGAGCCGCTCGCCCTGGCAATGCTGGCAGCGGACGACCTGCATGTACTTTTCCAACTGGCGGCGTTGGATGCGGCTTTGCGTCGTGCGGTACTTCTCCATCAACTCGGGGATGATGCCGTCGAAGGTGCCGCCGTATTTGTGCCCGCGCGAGCCGCCCCGCCAGGTGTAGGTGATGTGCAGTGAACCGGTGCCCCAGAGCAGTTGATGCCGTAGCGCCTCGTCGAGGTTTTGCCAAGGGGTGTCGAGGATCATTCCCTTCTCGAGCTTGCCGGTGCGCTCGAGCGTGTCGGCCACTCCCTTGTAGATATGACGACGCCAGCGGCCCAGGTCTTTCCAGCGGCCGAGCAGTTCGATGCAACCTTGCTTGAAGCTGAGCGACGGATCGGGGATGAGCGTTTCGAGGTCGAAGCCGTAGACGTCGCCCAGGCCGTCGCAGGTCGGGCACATGCCGCGCGGGCTGTTGAAGCTGAACAGTTGTGGCGACGGGGGCTCGAAGCTGAGGCCACACTTGACGCAAGCGTAGTGGGCCGAGAGCTGCATGATAGGGCCGCTGGGACTGCCCTCGCCAAGGTCGGTCTCGACGGCCAGGTGCCCCTCGCCGACGTTCAGCGCGAGTTCGACGGCTTCGGCGAGCCGGGCACGCATGGTGGAGCCCACGGTGAGCCGATCAACAACGACCTCGACGTCGTGGCGGTGCGTGCGTTCGAGGTGTTGTTCGTCGTCGAGCCGCACGACGTGCCCGTCGACGCGGGCGCGGATGAAGCCTTGTTTGCGCAGCGACGTGAAGAGGTCGCGGAACTCCCCCTTTTGCCCCCGTACCACCGGCGCAAGCACGTTGATATTGGTGCCCGGCTCCAGGGCGGCGATGCGGTCGATGATCTGCTGTCTCGATTGGGCCGTGATCGGCTCACCACAGTCGGGACAAAAGCCCCGGCCGACGCGGGCATAGAGCACGCGGAGATAGTCGTAGATCTCGGTGATCGTGCCGACGGTCGAGCGGGGATTCGAGCCGGTCGACTTTTGCGAGATCGAGATCGAGGGGCTGAGGCCGCTGATCGCGTCGACCTCGGGCTTGGGCATTTGCCCGAGAAACTGCTGGGCGTACGTCGAGAGGCTTTCGATGTAGCGGCGCTGGCCTTCGGCATACAGGGTATCGAAGGCGAGCGAGCTTTTGCCCGAGCCCGACACGCCGGAAAAGCAGATGAGCCGGTTTTTGGGCAGAGTGAGGGAGACCGAGCGGAGATTGTGCTCGCGCGCTCCCTTGATGACGATTTCCGTGTCGTGCATACCAGCCGTGTTGCGTTCAGGTTGCGATTGCTGCGTGCTGGGTGCGTCCGTGCCAGCGTTTCCGGAGGGGGACCGACCGAGGCGTACTGCGGGGGCCAGACGCGCCAGCACGCAGAGGTGACAGATTCTATGGCGGGTGGCAACCGCTCGACAACCGGCCGATTGTCGGGGTTTTCCCGCCAGTCGTCACGGCCCTCTCCAGGAAGGTGGTATACTGCGATACTGGGGCGTTGTGCCCCAATTTTCGCCGTTGCGGGGCGAATGCCGCGGTGGCGCGAACGCATTCGCCGCGCCGCCGCCACCGTGTGTGATCACCGCTTGTGAGACGCCTCGACGGGCGACGCTGTATCGTGACCGAGTCCGCACCGACGACGATCGACTACACGACCTGGTCGAGCCAGATCCAACGGCTCGACGACGCGTTGGCAGGGCTGATCCCGGCGGCCCAGCGCGTCGGTGTTGCCGCGCCGTTGGGGCAGGAGTGGTACGACCTGTTGCGTTACAAGCTCTTGCCGCAGGTGCATCTGCCGCCCGTGCTGGTGGTGGCCGTCGTGGGGGGGACAAACATCGGCAAGAGCGCCATCTTCAACCACCTGGCGGGCGAGAACGCCAGCGCGGTCAGTCCACTGGCCGCCGGCACGAAGCACCCGGTGTGTCTCGTTCCGCAAGGTTGTGAGGACGTGGCGGTGCTGTCGGCGCTATTCGACGGTTTTGTGCTCACACCGTGGCGTTCAAGCGAAGACGCCACGGCCGACACGGCCGAGCATCACCTCTACTGGCGCGTGGGGGAAAAGGTTCCACAGCGGTTGCTGGTGATGGACACGCCAGACATCGACTCGGACGTGCGCGTCAACTGGCACAGGGCAACGCAAATCCGTCAGGCGGCGGACGTGTTGGTCGCGGTGTTGACCCAGCAGAAATACAATGACGCGGCCGTGAAGACGTTTTTCCGCCAGGCGGTCGCCGCCGATCAGCCGATCGTCGTCGTTTTCAACCAGGTCGAACTCGAAGGGGACCGCGACTACTGGTCGCAGTGGCTCGAGACGTTTGCGCAGGAGACCGGCGCGCGGCCTGACCTGGTGTACGTCGTGCCGTATGATCGGGCCGGCGTTGCGGAATTGCGGCTGCCGTTCTACGAGATCGGACCCGGGGGACGCTGGTTGCCCGATCGGCCCAGCGCGCTGCGCAAGGACCTGGCCTCGCTGCACTTCGACGAGATCAAGGTCCGCACGTTCCGCGGCGCCATTACCCAGGTGTTGGCGGGACTAGCCGGCGAGGAAGGTTATCTCGAACAGGTGCGCGGCGCCTCGGGACGGTTTGCCGAGGCGGCCGAAGCACTGGGGGAAGCCCGGCTGGCGCGGGTGCAGTGGCCCTCGCTACCGCCGCGGATCCTGGTCGATGAAATCCGCGACTGGTGGGACGCGCAGCGGCCCGATTGGTCGCGACGGGTGCACGGATTCTATCGCAAGCTCGGCGACGGGTTGATCTGGCCGGTGCGGACGGCGTGGCGCGCCGTCGCCCCACCCAGCGACGATTCGCTGCGGACGTTCCAGGACATCGAACGCGACACGGTTGTCTCGGCCGTCAACCAGTTGCTGATTGAACTCGATCGACTGGCGCGGGTGGGGAACGACATTCTCCGCGCGCGGATCGAACCGTTGATGGCCGGCGGCGTGCGCGAGCGTTTGCTCGCATCAGTGCGGCGGGCGCACGCGGGGCTCGAGCCGGTCGACGACGACTATCGGGCGTTTCTGCGCGAAGAGTTGGCGCTCTGGGCCGAGAACAATCCTCGCGCGCTGCGGACGTTGCGGTCGGTCGACTACGTCGGTGCGATCGCGCGGCCTGCCGTGACGGTGTCGCTGGTGGTGAGCGGCTGGGTGTTTGCCGGTGGGGTCGTGCACGAAGCCGCCGTGCAAGCCGCTGGGCACACGGCCTCGCACCTGGCCACGGAAGTGGCGATCACGGGAGGTGTGGCAGGTGGCGGCGAAGCGCTCGTCAGCGGCGCGAACCGGGGGCTGCGCCACGCGGTGGCGCAGCTGTTTGGCCGCTTGCAGTCACGTTACGCCGGGCAGCGGGCCGGCTGGTTGGCCGACTGGATCGAGCGGGAAATGCTCGGCGATCTCTTGGACGAACTCACGCGGGGCGCCGCCGTGGGGCGCGGCGA
>JAGQPT010000180.1 GCA_020426575.1 Planctomycetales bacterium | reverse complement strand
TGCCGGCGACGTTGAGTATGGTCACGACCACGAGTACCGCCGGTTGCAGGGCGTGTTGGAACACTCGCGCGCCACGGAGCAGTGGAAGCTCCGCTACATTCCCATCGATGGCGAAACGGACGTGCACGGCGGCAGTGTGCGACTCGACGGCGGCTCGCTACTGGGTGAATTTCGCAATGGTGAGGCAGTTACGGTCGAGGGCCATATCGGCACCGCCGACCCAGTGACGACGGGGGACAGCAGCTACGCACCGGCATTCCACGTCGACGCCATTCATCGCCAAGGCGCTTAGCGCCGAAGCGGAGGGCAGCTTTCTATCCGCCACGGCGCGTGTCACGACATGCGTCATGTCGGCGGTGCGCCCTCTCGGCCCGACCGTCATATTCGTTTCAAACAGGCCGCGCCAGATCGCCTCCGCCGCGACTGGGGTCGTTGCGGTGCTGGAAGGGCGCGACGGCGTAATTCAGCGGTTTTTGCCGGACGGCGAATGTTCTAAACTGGTAGCAGGTTGATAGTTGCCGGTCGTGAGTTCCGCCGTTGGCGGAGTCGTTTGCCGCCGTGGCTGATTGACCGAGTTGTGTCCGGGAATGGCGATCGAGGCGTTCGACGTGAGTGCGTTACCAGAAGGCATTCGTGCAGACTTACTGCGCTGGGGCGGTGGTCCGACGAAGCGCAGAATCGCGAAGTGGACGCGGATGCTGCGCCAAGTTGACGCTCACGAACCGCGCCTGCTCGAATTGAGTGACTACGAGCTGCGGAAGGCGAGCCTCTCGCTGCGCTACCGCGCGCGGAGTCTCGAACCGCTGTCGCGTCTGCTCCCCGAGGCATACGCTCTGGTGCGCGAAGCAGGACGTCGGTTCCTGGGCATGCGCCATTTCGACGTACAAATCATCGGCGGCATTGCGATCTTCGAGCATTCGATTGCCGAGATGCAGACCGGCGAAGGCAAGACGCTCACCGCCACATTGCCGATGTACCTGCACGCCCTGACCGGCAAGGGGGCGCAGCTGGCGACGGTGAATGACTACCTCGCCAAGCGCGACGCGGACCTGATGCGACCAATCTACGAATCGCTGGGGTTGAGCGTCGGCGTGATTCAGACGCAGATGACCCAGCCACAGCGTCGCAAGGCCTACAAGTGCGACGTGACGTACGGCACGGCGAAGGAATTTGGTTTCGACTTTCTCCGCGACCGCTTGCTGTTGAGGCGACAACGTGAGGGTGAGCTCGACTTTCTCTCGGGGATGCTCGGCGACGAAGCCGGCGGCGGAGAACAGGCGGTGCAGCGGCAACCCTATTTCGCCCTGGTCGATGAGGCGGACAGCATTCTCATTGACGAGGCCCGCACGCCGTTGATCATCAGTGCGTTACCCACCGAGGAAGAAAAGATCGAGGTCGAGTGTTACAAGTGGGCGGCCGACGTGAGCGAGAACTTCGTTCAGGACGACGACTACGAATACGACCACGAAAAACAGAAGGTGGAACTGACGGCCGACGGGCGACGCAAGGTGCGCACGCTGCACAAGCCAGAAGCGATGGACGCCGTCGGCATGTACTCGATCTACGAGTACATCGAGCGTGCCGTCAAGGTGAACCATGCGTTCATCCGCGATCGACACTACGTGATTCGGGATGGCGAGGTGGTGATCGTCGACGAGTTCACCGGTCGTTTGGCCGAGGGGCGTAAATGGCGGGATGGCATCACCCAGGCGATCGAAGCGCGTGAGGACATTGAAGTGACGGTCAACGCGGGTCAGGCCGCGCGCGTGACAGTGCAGGACTATTTCAAACGCTACGAAGTGCTGGGAGGTATGACCGGCACGGCGTGGTCCTCGTCGGGCGAGTTGAAGAAGATTTACGGACTGCGGGTCGTGCAGATTCCCACGAACCGTCCGGAAATCCGCCAACGCTTGCCTGACGCCGTCTACGGAAACGCCGACGCGAAGTGGACGGCCATCGTCGATGAGGTGCGGGCGCTGCACGAGGTGGGGCGACCCGTGCTTATCGGCACCCGTTCGATCGACAAGTCGGAAGAGCTCTCGCGCCGGCTAGTCGAATCTGGGATACCCCACCAGGTGCTCAACGCCCATCGTGTCTCCGAGGAAGCAGAGATCGTCGCCCAGGCCGGACAACTCAACAAGGTGACCGTTTCGACGAACATGGCGGGACGCGGTACCGACATCAAGCTGGGGGACGACGTTGGCGAACTGGGAGGCCTGCACGTGATCTGTACGGAGATGCACGATGCATCGCGGGTCGACCGGCAGTTGGTTGGCCGTTGCGGACGGCAGGGAGACCCCGGTTCGTTTCGGCAGTATCTTTCCCTCGACGACGATATTCTGCTGGCGGGGTTGGGGCGGAAGAAGGCTGAGCGGCTGATTGCGGAAGGAGAAAACGGTCAGGGGGAATTCCGCCGACGCGCCGGTTTGTTTCGGCGTGCCCAGCGCCGCATCGAACGTCGGCATTTTCGTGACCGCAAAATGCTCATGTACTACGAAGACGAACGCAAGAAGATGCAGTTGCAAATGGGGCAGGACCCCTACCTCGATACGCCGTCATGACGATCTGTAAACGGGGGGATGGGACTGGGGAATCAGTCGTGGCGTTGCTGCTCGGCGACCGCGTCGGCCAACTGTTTCACGCGCGGACGCAAGAGCGCGATTGCGATCAAGACCAACCCGGCGAACAAGACCGTGCGTGGGCGGATTGCCACCACGATGAGCAGCGCGCCAATGACCAGCAGCAACCAGCGGGGCATCTTGGCAAAACTGGGGTAGGCAAGCCACCACGCCAGCGTGATCAAGCCGACGCGGAGCGCGACCGCCGCGGCAAAGGAAACGTCCGTCGCAGTGACCGAGTACAAAACGGCGGCCACCACAAAGCACGCAAGCGATATCAGGCCTAGTAGGGTGCGTTGCATCGTCACCGTGTGATTTCGCGACGGCGGGTGGTAACGGGCGATCGGCGAAACCGACGGCGGCGGACTCAGAGTCGGTCCACCAAGTCGAGCCAGCGTACCATCTCGTCGTTTGGCGCGATAGGCGCCGCCACGCCCGCCGCCGCGTCCATTGCCGTCGTGACGGAGTATTTCCATTCACGAAGCTGGTTCACCACTGCTTCGGCGCGCTTGACGGTGAGAGGATTGTCAGCGCCGACGGAGAGGAAGATACCTAACGTTTGACCCGGCAACTGTTCGTTCACCGGGCCGATCGCCGCCGGGCGAATCACGATCACGCCTCGACACAGGCCGGGCCGCTGGGTGGCGGTTTGCCACGTCAGCAGCGCGGTGTCACCTTGTGCGGCCATCACCGTGCGGTCCGCGGACGTGCCAAAGTGAGCGTGCAAATGTTCGATCGCCTGGGTGATCTGTTCTATGGCGTCTTCCGAGTTTGGCGACGGCGAAACGGAGATGGACGCGACGACCCACCTCTGGTGAGCGGCGATGTCGTTCCAGTCTGACAACGCCTCTGTTGCGGGGGCTGTGAGTGGATCATTGTTGCTTTGATCCGTGTCGGGCTGATCGGCGTCGGTTGGACGCTCATTGGCGGGAGCGTTGACGACGACGATCAGACCGCAGCCGCCGAGTTTGACATCCACTGGGGTAATGCAGGCGACCGGCGCGTCGAGACCAGGGATATCGAGTGACACGAGCGGGGCGAGGTCAGCGACTGAATCAGTGGTGTGGTTTTCGTCAGCGTTCTTGTCGTCAGCACGATTACCGTCGGCCACGGCACGTTCGCTGGTGGTCTCGGCCGCTAAATCTTCCTCGGTGATCGTCGAAGCGCCGACGAGCGTCGGTTCGAGTACGTGCCGCTCACCGTCACGAACGATTGTTAGCACAACAGTGTCGCCGACGCGCTGCCGCTCGAACTGCGCACGCAACTCGGCCGGGGACGCGACCTCGGTGCCAGCGAAGGCGACGATCGTGTCGCCGGGGCGAATATCGGACATTGCCGCGGGGCTGTTTTCGAGTACACGACGAATCACCACACCCGACGGAGAATCAGCGGTGTCGCCGCCGTCACGGTCTCCCGTGTCGAGCGATTGCGGGGCGCGCGTGGGCAGTATGCCCAACAGCGGCGGCTCGTAGGGTTCAATCGTGGCCATTAATTTCACGGCGATGTCGCGCGACTCTCCGTCTCGATCGACCGTGACGGAGACTGTGTCGCCTGCATAGCGTCCCGCGAGCGCCTCGCCCAGCAGCACCTGGCGGTCGATTGAGAGGCTGTCGATCGCCGCAATGCGGTCACCGGGACGTACGCCCTGGCGGTAGGCGTCGGCGTTGGGCCGGCAGTGCGCCACTACGGCCGGGGCGTCGAGCGTCTCAGCTTTGACCAGACTCACGCCGAGGCGTCCTGGCTGCAGGTCCGCCCCCTGTTTGAGGCGGTCAACGGCAGCAAAGACCTGGTCGGCAGGGACAACAAAACCGATGCCCGAATCGTAGAGATCCAAGTCCGCCACGATTCCTCCTGCAAGTGCAGAAACGGGGACAACGACGCCGATGAGTCGACCTTGAAGGTCCACCAGTGCGCCGCCGTAGTTGTTGCGCGCGGTGTTAGCGTCGGTCTGGATGGCGCGTCCACCGGCGCGGCTCAATGCGCTGATGATGCCGACCGAAACGTTCACTTGCCGTTGATCGACGGCGCGGCCGAGTGCGATCGCAGTCTGTCCGACGCGCAAATCGTCACGCGGTACAATGGTCGCAAACGGGGTCGTGTTTGTGGCGTCGATTTTCAGCAGCGTGAACTCGCGGGTTTGGTCTGCGGCGACAACGGTGGCCGCGTGCAACGTGTCGTCTTCGAGCCGCGCGAGAATCGAGCGAGGGTTGTGCCGCAGCGCGTGGGAACTGACGACGATGTAACCGTCCGCAGAGACGATCACGCCCGTGGAAGCGGTTTCGCCGCTGGTGGCGCGACGGTTGCGGGCAATTCCGCCGATCGTTTCGATGCGGACGAGCGATGGCGCCGACGCCTCGGCGACGGCGCGCACGGTCTGGGCTTGAGCGTTGGAATCGGCCTGCGTCGTCGCCGCGTTTGTCGCAGCGACAAAATAGGCGGCGATTAGTGGCAGGGCGACCACGGCGAGCGTCGCGTGTCTGCAGTGGTAGGGGGCGTTGCGTGTCATGGCGCTCGGAGTGGTACCTCCAGCAATTCGCTGCCGCGTTGGACGGTCAACTGTACGGTCGCGCTGCGGTCGATGGCTTCAAGCGCTTCGCGGAGTCGGCGACACGACGTGACGACCTGGCCATCGACGAGTACGATCAAGTCGTCGGGGCGCAGGCCGGCCGCGCGGGCGGCGCTGTTTTCGCCCACGGAATCGATGTACGCCGGGGTGTTCGCAACAACGTCGGGCACGAGGACCAATCCCCAGGCCGACAAGGTCACGGGCTGATTGACGTTGGTGGTTTTCGAGGTGTCGCTTTCGGTCTCGACACCCAACAAGGCGGGCACGGCTGAGGCGAGTTCATCAGCCGGCAGGGCGAAATTGAGCCAGGTATCGTCGCGGGCGTCCTGCATCTCTTTGCCGATCATGCCGACAAAGCGGCCGGCGTGATCGATCACGGCGCCGCCGGCCGATCCCGGATTGCTTGTCACTACGTCGAGCAGGTAAACGTCTCCTTGATAGGGGGTCTCATAGACGCCGAGCCGCCTTCCCAACGACGAGCGGGCTGCAACGTTACCACTCTGGACGCTCACCGGTTCGTCGCCCGAGGCGATGCCGAACAAATTGCTGAGGGCAAAAATGGGTGTACCGACCGGTGCCTCCGTCGCGTTCTTTAGATCGAAGTGCGGGAGGTCCGAGGCGTCGACCGTCAACAGCGCGATTTCATGGCGCGGATCTGCCGCAACAACCTCGGCGTCAAACCGACGGCCGTCGTCGAGCACGACCGTGACGAAGTCGGTATTCAGCACGTGGCTCCAAACGGTGAGGATATGTCCCTCGGCCGTGATCGTCACGCCACTTTGGTACGGTTCGAGGCCACGGAACCCGCCGGCACCGAAAATCTTCACCACGCAGCCCCGTGCCCGATCGAGCACGTCGCGCGCATCGGCGCTCCTGACCGGCCGTGGCGTCGAGATCAACAGGAAAACAGCGGGCAAAACGAGCCAAACGATTGCGTGGGACAACGCGGATCGTAGCCGTCCGGTGTTGTCAGCCGGGTGGCGTGCGGCATGCGAGGGCGACGTGAGTGGGGTCATCGATCTGTTCATTTCGGTCAGTCCCCAGCCGGATTGTCCGACGTTGCTTCGCGAACGACGGCATCTGTGTCGAGTTCGAGGTCGTAGGCGTCGACCGTGATCGTATCCACGGTTTCACCGGCGCGCATCAGGCGGATCGTGTGCGGCAGTGCCGTTTTGTCGGTTGATCGGTAATCAGCAAAGTGAAGTTCGAGCGGTTCGCCGCCCGTGGCGGGGTAAACTTCCAGCGCGGCGAGGCGTCCCTCATTGGCGTCGACCATCAGGTGCGCCGTCCAGCCGTCGAAGCGCAGTTCAAGCGTGTCGTACGACGTGTCCTCCAATCCGGCAGGGAAGGTACCCAAGTAAACGCACTCGGGCGCTGCCTCGTCGCGGCCCCGCAACGCGGCGCGCCAAACGAGGAGTGAGAGCAGCAGCGATTCGTCGGCGGTGGGGCGTGCATCGGTGGCGGCAAGCTGGTCACGTGACACCATCGCGTGTCGGTTGCCGAAGGTGCCAGCGGCGTCGACGTCGCCCATCACCAATCGCACGGCACCGCCGGAGCCTTGGGCCGCGGCCAACTGCCACGCGGCGCCAGTCGACTTGAAGGTATCCGCGTCGCCGAGCGAGGCCCAAACACGCCGCTGTTCGTCGAGGTTGAACGTGTAGTTGGCAAAACCCGGGCGAGTCGCGTAGTGGTCGCGCACGATCTGGGGCCAGGCGGTCGGGGGCGGCGCCTGGCCGCTGGGGACTCCATCATCGGGCATCGGGACGTTGCGAGGTGACGGTTCAGGCGGTACACCGTCCGGCAAGTCCTCAAGACGCGGCGGCGAACCGTCTGCGTGACCTTCTGCACCAGGACGAGTGTCATCGTGTGCCGGCGGCTCGTCCGCGGGCACCGGCAGGGGGATCGCCCGCCCGGGGCGGTCTTGAGCGTCGGGCTGCCACTGTGCGGCGAGATCTTCGGGCGTGTGGAGTGGCATCAATCGAACCAGGATGTCATGCCACTCGTTGTCGCGCCGATAAGTGAGCGGCACGCGCCAGCCACTAGGGTATGTGCCAAGGACGTTTTTCAGCACATTGGCCGTGGTGATGTCGCGGCCGGCCAGTTCAACAATCTCGTCGCCGAACCGCAGGCCACGACGCTGGGCGTCTGAGTTTGCGCCGACGCTGGACACGATGGTGCGGCCGCCGCTGGTCTGCGCCGTCGCGCCAAGCGATGCATGATCGACGATCCAGCCGCCACGAAGCGCGCCAATGAATCGGCGCGCCTGGTTGATGGAAATCGCATAGCCGACGCCGACGTTAATGCGCCCGCGCTTTTCGAATGAGGCGCGACCATTGATGCCGACAAGCCGGCCGCTGGTGTCGAACAGCGGACCACCCGAATTGCCGGGATTGATCGAGGCGTCGGTCTGGATGCAGTCGGTGTATTCCAGGAACGTGTTGGAAGGATATTGGTAGCGATGCAGTCCGGAGACAATGCCGTAGGTCACCGTCGGCTGGAGGTCCGTGGCAAGCATGAAGGGATTGCCCATCACGAAGACGTTGTCGCCGATGACGAGTGAGTCGCTGTCACCGAACTGTGCGGTGGGGAAATCGTCGCGACCGAACATTTTTACCAGGGCGATGTCACCGGTGGGATCGACGCCGACGATCACCGCGTCATACAGCTTCCCGTCGGAAAGGCCACACTTGGCCCACGGCCCGGTGCCGAGCACCACGTGGTAGTTGGTCAGAACGAGGCCGTCGCTGGAAATGACGACGCCGGAACCTCCCTCGGAGCCGTCGGGGGCGAACACCGAGACGACGGTCGGCGTGAGCCGGCTGATCACTTCCACGCGACGCAGTTCGGCCAAGGCCAGTTCATTGGGTTCGCCCGACAGACCGACGGCGGCGACGGCCAGCAGCGTGGCGGCAAACGCAATGCGATACGTGATGATCTTCATTTCTCGAATTGCGCCTCACAGATGGCAATGACGTCGCCGGCGTCGTCGTCGCTGCCGTAGTCGATTTCGATCGTGAGTTGACGGGCGTCACCGAGGTCGAGAGCAAGCGCCGACGCGGGTTGGCCTCCGGCGATCGACTCTTCGAACAGCAGCCGCTCGTCACCGAGGACACGGAGGTGGACGAGGCCCTGGGGACGGACGCGATCGAGCAAACCGATCACGGCGGCGAATCGTGTGTATCCGCTCGGAACCGCGTATCGCAACAGCGTGCGGCTGCGAGCGACGATGCCACGATCGTAGCTGGTGCCGTCGAGACGCAACGGGAGCGACGCATCTTCGGCGACGAATTTGGGTTCCATGAATTGTCGGACAAGCTGGCTTGCCTGCGGGAGCGGGTAATAGGGCGCGTATTGAACCAACAGGGGTTGCAGTTCAATCAGTGGGAACACCTTGCC
>JAGQPT010000179.1 GCA_020426575.1 Planctomycetales bacterium | reverse complement strand
GGCCACCTGGCCATGGAGGCCCCCGCCGCCGTGGGCCGCCTTCAGCCCGGAAAGGGCAACCACCTTTTCGTAGTTCTGTGGAAGGTTCCCTCGGCGTAGATGCCGCCGTCGTCATGGACAAAGCCTTCGAGGTATTTCAGTGCCCGGGCCACCATCGGGTCGTCGGCTGATCGGCCTTGGGCGAGCAGGGCGTTGGTGACCAACGCCGTGACGGCCGGACCGGCCTGCGGAGAGAACGAACCGTCGTCGAGTTGGCTCTGCCGCAGGTAACCGACCGCGCGGCTGACCATGTTGTCGTAGACCTGCGGATCGGGACCGGTGGGCTCCGCGGCGGCGGACAAACGAGCAAGCGCGCCGGCAAGGCTGGTGACGAACAAGGCAATGACGGCAAGCTGACGGGCCCGAATTCGGCCGAACGACGTCGCGAACATGTCGAAAGTCTCCGCTGGTTGTGACCACGTGTGCCGCTGCCGGACGTGTGTCACACGGCATCCGACGGGCGGGTGCGCGTGCCGACATCCCATGCCGCGACAGCGCACAGGGAATTGTACCGCAGAGATGCCGCTGCCAGCGTCGGTGCCGGAAAAACCGTCAGCGAAAGCAGCGAGATGTCGGGGAAATGCGGCGATGTGTCGGAAAAACCGACACACCTGGTCAAGCGGACTCGTTCAGGAGACGACCGCCAGCACGTCAGACTCGGACATGATCAACAGGGGCTCGCCGTTGATTTCGACTTCGCTGCCACCGTAGCGGGAGAAGATCACGCGGTCGCCCTCGCTGATCTGCGGCGCGGCACGACTGCCGTTGGACAACAGGCTGCCGTCACCGACGGCCAGGACGCGGCCCTCTTGCGGTTCCGACCGGGCGCTGTCAGGGAGCACGATACCGCCGGCGGTGGTTTCTTCGGCCTCGAGACGACGCACGACGAGTTTGTCGCCGATGGGGATGAGCTTCATGGGAAATGTAGACTCCGGTGGTATGACGCGCCGTGGCCCTCGCCTGCCCCATGCCGTGGCGTCGTCGCGGCTGGCGAAACCAGTACGCATCTTCGCGCGCCGCCAGGGGCGTATCAAGAGTGCCGCGACCCAGCCGACGACGTTTATCAAACTCCGCCGCCGTTGGTGATCGTCACAACTGGCACGAGCGTCACGGGTTGTCGGGCCTTTCGGGGCGCGGCCTCTTCACGCCCCCCAAAATGCCATCCAGGTAAGTACGGCAAACCAAACCGCCAACAGCAGACTGGCCAGGATCAACAGACCCGGCCTGCGCCGGGGTGGGTGCGGACGCACGCCATCGGCGCTTTGCTCGACGGATTCGCCGGGCAGCGGCGCGTCGGCGCGGCTCTGGGGCGGACGGGCGATGTCTGGGGTCCTCGGTGGGAAGTCACTGATCGGAAACCGGCGCGCCGGCAGCGGCGTGTAGGTCGCGGGACCTGTTTAGGCGCTCTTGGACGGCAACTCGATCTTGAACCGTCCCACCAGGTCCTTGTCAAAATCGAACACGTCGTCGAAATCCTCGCGGCGGTCCGACTCGGTTTTCTTCATCCGACCGATGTCGATCATATTGAAAACGATTTCGCCGAAGTCGGACGTCGAAGTCACTCCCCAATTGTTGAAGACCACCTTCGCCATCAAGCCATACTGATCCAAAGAATAGCGACGAATCGCTTCGCAGAGTTCCTGCCCGGTGAGGTGCCGCTCATGCTCGGCGACGGGTTCCGGCGACTCGGTTTGCTCGGCGGCGGCTTCACGCTCGATCGCCGTGAGGTCTTCTGGTTCGGGGGCGAGCGGATCGCCGTATACGCTCTGGCCCGTGTCGAGCAGTTGCTGCGCGTAGGCAAGCGCTTCGTCGACGAACAGGTACGCTTCGAGGCGGTAACGCTGGTCGCGGCGGATCAGATCGAGTAGCGGGTGCATGGGGGTCATGTTCGAGTTCTCTCGGTCGATCAGGTCGAAGATTCTGCGCCGTTAAGAACGCCTGCGGCGTCCGCGACGGCGGCGACCTCCGGAACCTTTGTTTCCCGGTTCTCTATTTCCCGGTTCCTTGCTCGGGGGGGCGTTGTCCGGCAATTCGATGTTCGGCGAATTGTCGGTCGGTGCATGCGCGGCAGCCGACTGCGGCGAAGGCGCTGTGCCGTCCGGCCCAGTCCGCTGCAGCTCGCTGTGCTCCGGCCCGCTGTGCTCCGGCTTGGATCGCTCAGACTGAGCCAGTTCAGACTGGGCCAATTCTGACTGGGCCGGTTCTGACTGGACCAGTTGTGGCTGGGCCTGCACCGGCAGGTTTCGGTCCCGCTTGCCACGATCCGGTTTGGGGAGTTCCGACTTGGAACGGCCCGACTCATTGAGGTCCGCGGCGTCGTTCTCACCCGGCGAGCCGTCTTCGCCACGTTTTTTACCCCGTCCTTTGTCGAGCACCGTGAGGACTTCGCTGGCGGGGATCATCACGCGGCGATGGTCTTCGGTCTGCACGAGCAGTTGACTGGTGAGGACGTCCTGCCCGAGCACGCGGGCGCGCCCTCGTTGTGTGACCACGTCGCTACCAACGCGGGGCAACTCGGCCTGCATGTCGACGTAAGTGTCGTATTCGTAGCGCAGGCAACACTTGAGTCGTCCGCACCGCCCGGAAATCTTCGACGGGTCGAGCGTCATTTTCTGCAGCTTGGCCATCTTCATCGAAACGGGCGGCATGGCCGAGAGGTGGGTGTTGCAACAGACGGGTTTGCCGCAATCGCCGTAGTCGGCCAACAGCTTTGCCTCGTCGCGCACGCCGATCTGTCGCATCTCGATGCGCGTCTGAAACTCGCGGGCCAAGAGTTTGACCAGTTCGCGGAAGTCGACGCGGTTTTCGGCGAGATAGTAGAACACGATCCGTTCACCGCCGAACACGCGTTCCACGTCGACCAACTGCATTTCGAGATCGAGTTCGCGAGTGTGGCGGCGAAAGATCTCGAAGGCGTCGTCCTGGGCACCACCCAGACGCCGGAGTTCGTTTTCGTCTTCGGGCGTAACGTGTCGCAGCACTTGGCCGCGACGATGTTCGCCCATGCGTTTGACCACGTCGGGGGTTGCCTCGCAGAGCACTTCGCCGTCTTCGAGCCCCCGGTCCGTGCGGGCGATCACGCGATCGCTGCGGCGCAGTTCGAGCCCGCGCCCGGCCGAAAAGACACCCAGCGTGCGCATCGAGCCAACTCGTACGACGTAACGTGGCATTGCTTGTGGGTCGGCTCGGGCAACGAGATCAAGTTCACGATGAAGGCACAGGGCGCGGCCGAGGATAGACTTTGCCGCCTCGCGAAACGTCGGCGGCGGCGCGCAACACCCGTCAAGGCAAGTATATCGGCGGCGTCAGGCGACGAACAGCCACTCGTCGGGACCGAGCAAATCCGCCGGCTGCCCGGCTGTCCGGGAAGGTCGTGTCCCTGGAGCGCGGAATCACGCCACGCGGCGGCGGCCTTCGCCGGCGCGTCATTCGTATTCGCTTTCGACGTTTTTGATCGCCTTGAGAAACTCGCCCATTGATTTGCAGCGATTCGCGGGATCGCGCTCCAGGCAACCTTCGATGGCCTTGGCCAACCGGCGGTTGATGTTCGGGCAAAGTTTGCGAATGTCGGCCGGCGGACGCGCGGCGTGGGTCATCGCCACCTGGCCCGTCGTTCCCCGTTCCCAGGGGAGTTCGTAGGTCATCAGTTCAAACGCGGTCACACCGAAGGCAAACACGTCGAGCCGCTGGTCGGTCGGTTGCCGCTTGATCAACTCGGGCGCCATGTAGTTGGGCGTACCCGTGCGATTGCCTGGTAGCATGAATTCAGGCGTCGCGGGCACGGTGAGGCCGAAATCGATCAGCTTGAGCACGCCGTCGTTCGGCTCGATCATCAGGTTGCGCGGACAGATGTCGCGATGGATGTAACCTTCTTTGTGGACGACGTCGATTGCTTCGGCGATTTCACGCAACAGCGTCACACGGATGCCGCCCAACACCTTTTCATTGCGGCCGATGATCAGGGAGTTGAGGCCGGGCCCCTCGATGAACTCCATGATCAGGTATTGTTCGCCCTTGGTGGTGAGTCCGTGTTCGTGGGTGACGACGATGTTGGGGTGTTTGAGCTTGACGGCGATTTCGCCCTCGGTCGGCTTCTTCAAACCCTTAAAGCGGGCCTCGAACTCGCGTGTCTTCTGCAGGTTGAGCACTTTGAGCGCGACGACCTGGTTGGTGCGGCGATCGCGCGCCTTGCAGGTCGAGGACATCGTGCCCGAGATCGCCTCACGCAGAATCTCGAAGCGCGAGGCTACGTCGAGCCGCCCACCGCTCATCATCGACTTCAGTCCGTCCAGCAGTCCCATCTCAACTCACCGTCGCATGATGCCCTGATCCGATGGTCCGCCGGGCCGAGCGACCGGCGGTTCCGTGCCCCCTATTCTAACATGAGCGAACTGCCCGAGGCAGCACACACGTCATGCCGTGACAATTGGGCCCACCTAACGGGCTGAGGCGGCCTCGGCACGTTCGCGTCGGCCGATCCAAATTCCGAAAAACACCACGGAAAAGATGGTCGCCATGGGAATCGCATGGTAAACGAGCAATCCACCTACGCCGATGTTGGCGACAAGCGGATCGTCGATACCTCGCCACCAGATCACGAGCAAGTGAATGCCCGTTGTGTATCCGACGAGTCCGGCGATGATCCAGCGCGAGACTGAGGGTCGAACGTATTTACCCAACAGGGCGCCGCGGAGAAAGTCACCCGGCAATCGCCCGGCCAAATGCGCAAGGTGGTCCAAATAAATGTGGGCGGGGATCGCTGCGGCAGGGACAATCGCAGGTTGAACCCAACGGTACAGCAGGTGGATGAGTACCGACCCTCCGCCACTCACAAAGCAAAAAGCAGCCGACGCTCATGGCCGCGAACAACCATTCGCGCCTCCGATCAGGTTGCCGCGACGAACTTGGCGGGTCAGTGGCTGGCGCTTCGTACGGATTGCCAGTCATGGCGCGGCTCTCCCCGGGGAGAAATCGTGCGATGCGCCGTCCGGCCTCACATGCCGCAGTAGTCGATCAGTCGGGCGATTTCGCTCTTGAGGTCGCGGCGGCGCACCACGCGGTCGATGAAGCCGTGTTCGAGCAGGAACTCGCTGGTTTGGAATCCCTTGGGCAGCTCGATGCGCATGGCGGCCTTGATGACGCGCGGCCCGGCAAAGCCAATCAGGGCCTTGGGCTCGGCGAGGATGATGTCGCCCAGCGAGGCGAAGCTGGCCGCGACGCCGCCCATCGTGGGATTCGTGAGCACGGAGATGAAGAGCCCTTTCGCTTCGTGGTAGCGGGCCAGGGCGGCCGAGACCTTGGCCATTTGCATCAACGAGAGGATGCCCTCGTGCATCCGCGCGCCGCCGCCGGAACCGCTGACGATGATCAGCGGCAACTGTTGTTCGGTGGCAAGTTCGATCAGCCGGGCGAGCTTTTCGCCGACGACCGACCCCATGCTGCCCATGATGAACGCCGAGTCGGTGACGCCAAAGGCCACACGGCGAGCGCGGATCATGCCCGTGCCAGTGATCGCCGCATCAATCAGCCCCGTGCGGGCCTGCTCTTCCTTGAGGCGTTCGGCGTAGGCCTTGCGGTCGGCGAAGCCGAGCGGGTCGATCGGCCGCAGCTCGGTGAAGCGTTCCTCGAACGTACCTTCGTCGAGCAACTGGCTGATGCGATCACGGGCCGACACGTACCAGTGGTAGTCGCACTCGGGACAGACGCCGAGTTGGCGTTCGGCTTCCTTGCGGAAGATCGTCTGCCGACAGCCGGGGCAGCGGCGCCAGAGTCCCTCGGGCACACCCCGTTTGGGGCGAAACTTGGGTGTGGTTTCGGACGACGTCGCGCTGGCGGATTCGTTGGTCGTTTCCATACGGGTCGTCAATCAGCGATTTCTCGGATCGACGCGGTGTTGGGTTCGATTCAGTCGCGTGTTTCGTGCACGCGGTCAGACGAGTGGGGCATCGCCCGGGTGGTCGCAGCGCCGCCTGTGTGAGGGCCGACCGCCGAGGGGCCGTGTAATCATCATTATCGTCCCGCGGCCGATGGGGGCGTGACGGAAATCGCGCCGACGTCCGGGGACAGCTGATCGGTTTTCTCCGCTGACTGGTGAGCAGATCGTTTGCTGGTTGTGGTCAGTTGGTGCGGGCCAGTTCGCGTGGGGCGGCCTCGAACACCTCCCATTGATCGTGCTGGGCGGCCGAGGTCCACAGGTCGCCAAGCTGGCAGTCACTAAGTTGGCAACGGACGATTTGGGCCAGCGGCTCGGGCACGACGAGGGCGATTGTGCCGCGCGGATGCCGTTTGAGCAACCTCGTTAGGGCCGCCCGCACCCGTGACTCGGCGTCGGCCAGCATCTCGCCGTTGGGCGGGCAGATCGTCCGGGGCTGTTCCTGCCATTGCCGGTACACCTTGGGATGCTTGCGGCGGATTTCGTCGACCGCCATCCCCTGCCACAGGCCGTGGTCCAGGTTCCGCATATTGTCCAGTTTCTTCAGTTTGATGTCCAGGCCGCTGGCGACGGTCTCGGCCGTCTGCAGGGCAGGTTGGCCCTCGGCCGCATAGACGACCTCGATGCCGCCGTTGCGCAACTCGTCGACGAGTCGCGAGACGGCGGCGCCCCCCTTTTCGCTCAGCGGCAGATCGAGGGTGCCCTGGACGCGGGACTGTTCGTCCAGTTCGGTCGCGCCGGGACGGATGAGAACGATCTTGACCATAGGTGGCAATCCTACCTTTTCTCGATGAGAGACTTACGCCCGTGCCGAGCCAGTTCGGCAAGTTCGCTCAGACGATCCGAGTATGGCGGGTTACCAAAGATGGCCGATCCGACGACAAAGACGTCGGCACCGGCCGAGGCACAACCGCCGATCGTGTCAGCGGCAACGCCTCCGTCTATTTCCAACAACAACGACTCGCAGCCGTGGGTGGTCCGCAAGCCTGCGAGGTGACTGAGTTTCTCCAGCGCCGAGGCCTGAAAACGTTGTCCGCCGAAGCCGGGCATCACGCTCATCACCAGCACGAGGTCGCACAGTTCGATGACTGGAGTGACGACTTCCCAGGGAGTCGGCGGATTGATCGCCAGCCCCGTCGCCGCGCCCATCGAGGCGATCTCGGCAAGCACCTGGTCCGGCTCATCGGTCGATTCGTAGTGGATCGTTACCAGGTCGGCCCCGGCTTCGACGTAGCGGGGGGCGTACTCGGCCGGGTTAGCGATCATCAGGTGCGCATCGAGCGGCAACGTCGTCAGACGCCGGAACGTCTCGACAAGCGTGAGACCGTAGCTGGCGTTGGGAACGAAGTGGCCGTCCATCACGTCCAAGTGCAGCACCTGGGCACCGGCGTCCTCCAAGGCACGAATCTCGCGTTCGAGATTGCCAAAGTCGCACATCAACATCGACGGCGCGACGACGGGCAGCGAACCACGTAAGTTCTCGATCGCAGAGCGCGGTGACATGCCTGGTGCCAAGTGGGCAGAAACGGTGGGCGAAGACAAATGTGGGGAACGATCAGCCGAAGGTGGTCACCGCGTCGACATTGCCCGGCCAACCAGCCGCACCAATCTAGAGTGCGAGACCGAGGCCGCGGCGACGCGGCCGGGCCCACCAGGCAGGGACGTGGAGAAGTCGTGCCGGACGCGACGCGACTCGCGCGAGTGTGTTCGGTAACTGACCATCGCGAGGGACCTCATCGTCACAGCCGAGGCGGACGATTGACCAATCTGAAAACTTGCCGTGCCGGCGGCGGGGGCTCGCCGGGCGAGTCCGTCACGAATGGCACACCGCGTGCACAAGCGATCCACTGTAACAACGCGGTGGCAGGACGTCACGACGGCAATTCGAACAAATCCGCAAGTCGCGGATTGCAAGTGGTTTAGAGCCAATCGATCAAGCCGTTCTGCTCGGCTGCCCTTGCCCAACCGCCATAAACCCTCGACTTACGAGCCGTGCTCTGCTGGCAAAACGTCTTACGGCGTGGTGATGGTTGCCGCCGTCTCCGCAGCGCCCGACTCCAGCCGATACACGCCGACGCGGTCGTTGTGCAGGCTCCCCAGGTACAACGTGTCGTCGTGCGGCTCGACCGAGGTAACTTCCCAGAGTCTCTCCCCCGTCGGGTCGTGCAGGCTGTCGATGTACTCGCCCCGCTCGTTGAGCGCGACGACAAGTCCATATGGCTGCGGCTGAGGTGCGACGAACTCGGGCAGCTTGGCCACGACGCCTTTCCAGAACGGACTCGACGCCAGCCGATCGGCCGTCGGGTTGCGCAAGGTGAAGATCGCCACCCAAAACGTGCCGTGTCGGTCCGCCGCCATGCCGTCGGGATACCCCGGCGTGTTGTCGACGAACACGTCCGCCGTGCCCGCGCGTGGACCCTTGAGCCAATACCGCCGGATGCGAAAGCGATACGTCTCGACGACCAGCACGAAGTCCTCGTCCTGCGACAGCGCCACACCGTTGGCAAAGTACAGTTCCGACAGCAGCGTTTCGGTCTTCTGCGTCGCCGGATCGTAGCGCAGCAGCCTGCCGTACGGCCTCGCTTCAAGCAGGTCGAACATATATTCGTCCTTGCCGAACTTGGTGCTGGCGTCGCTGAAGTAAATACGACCGTCGCTGGCGATGTCGAGATCATTCGTGAAACCGAAGCGCCCTCCTTCAGACGCATCAGTGAGCAGCGTGACGTTGCCACTCGCGTCGACCGACAACAGACCGCGGTCGGCGTCGCAAACGATCAGCGCTCCATCGGCGGCGAAGTGCAGCCCCAACGGCCGACCGCCGGTCGTGGCGAACGTCTCGGCCGTCCCGTCCACACCCAGCCGCACGATACGTCCGTCGACCGTGCCGCCGTAGATGCGTCCCTCGGCATCGACGGCAACGTCTTCGGGCCCGGGGAACATGCCGACGCCGACTATCTCGGCGTCCTGCAGCCGCGTGTTCACTGCCAGCGGTCCTTCGAGCCGCAGGTGAGGCGGCGGGTCGTACGCCGCCGGGTCGATCGGCGCCGGCCAGAGAAACAGATAAACGACGAGCACGACCAGCAGCAGCGCGACGATCAGCATCGTGCGGCGAAAAATACCGCGACGCTTGGGTGCGTCAGGGGCGCTCTCGTGGTCCGGCGGATCGTTGCGAGTCATGGTACGGTGTGCTGCTGACCCCGCTGGCCGATGTGTGAGGGGACACTCGAGATGGCGATCGCAACATCGTAGCGTATGATGCACCTCGTCGACACACTGGCTTCGCATCCTCGACAGGATCGCTCACATGACGAAGGAACATCGCGACAACATCGCCACGTTGGCCGACTGGTTGCGGCAGGCGCGCCGCGGCGTGGCCTTCACCGGTGCCGGCATCAGCACCGAGAGCGGCATCCCCGACTTTCGCTCACCCGGCGGCGTGTGGACGAAGTACCAGCCGGTCTACTACGACGAGTTTCTCGCCAGCGCGGCGGCCCGGCACGAATACTGGCGGCAGAAGTACGAAGCCCACCGCGGCTTTGCCGATGCGCAGCCCAACGACGGCCACCGGTGCCTTGCCGAGTGGCAACGGGCCGGACTCCTGCGGGCGGTCATCACGCAGAACATCGACGGGCTGCATCAACTCGCCTGTAGCGACGACGTCGTCGAACTACACGGCACGGCCCGCGAGGTGGCGTGTATCGACTGCGACGGTCGCTACGATCCGGAGCCGCTGATGGCGCAGTTCGGCGCCGAGGACCGTGTGCCGCCGTGTCCCGACTGTGGCGGGCGGCTCAAGAACGCGACGATTTCATTCGGGCAGTCACTTTCGTCCGAAGTGCTCGAGCGGGCGGTGGAACTTGCCCGCACGGCGGATTTGCTGCTGGCCGTGGGTTCGTCGCTCGTGGTGGAGCCGGCGGCGAGCCTGCCCCGGCTGGCCAAACAGTCGGGCGGCCGGCTGGTGATCATCAACCGCGACGCCACGCCGCTGGACCCACTGGCCGACATCGTGATCAACGCCCCCATCGGCGCGACGCTCACGCAGATCGCCGACGTGATGAACGACGGGCGCCACAACCGGCCATGAAGAGCGCCACGGCGAACAAAGCCATCGCTGATGGTTCCGGGACGAGGCCGTATTGCACGTGATCGATTTCAAGCGGTGGGCCGTCGCCGCTGTGGCTGGACGTGATGCGTACCCGGCGGATTCCCTGGTCGCTGATGACGCCGAGGAAACGGTCCTCGGGCGTTGTGCCGGTGTAGACGTCATCGCCGAACACTTCGGCGTACTGATGCGATGCCACTACATCGAAGTTCTCGTCGATGAGTTCGATCGTCACGCGGCTGTTCGGTGAGCCGTCGGTCCAGACGAAGCCGAATGCATTGGGCAAAAAGCCCAATTCTTGGGCGTCGAATTCAAAGTAGATAGTCCAGTACAAGGTGGGGGGATCGGTGAATACCGAGACCGCTGGGCCCGCCGCAAAGGAGTGCCCGGCCGTGCCACTACCGTCGATCGTGCCGTCGTCAGCGTCCACCGAGTCGGTCGTCGGACTGGGATCCATCACCGTGGCGTTGAGTGCTCCGGGAGGCAGCTGATGAATCCCGGGCGTATTCAGCTCGCCGTCCTCGAAGTCCTCCAAATGGAACGTCGAGCCCGGCGACGAGAGATCAAACGGGCTGTCGGCCGCGCTCAAATAGGGCGTGGGACCGAGAAAGACGGGTGCGGCGGTCGCCTCCGAGGGAACCGCGTAGCCAGCCAGCGCAACAAACGACACCACCGCAAACACGCGCATAGCGGCTACTCCTACTGATCCGACTTCGAGAATCAACCGAGAGGTCCTACCCTTAACAGCCATCCGAACGGTATGATATTCGGAGCACGGCGGCCTTCGCAAGCGAGCGACCGAAGGCACGCGTTGCCCTGCTTCAACGTTCATTCTACCCGCGGGGACGCCGCCCACAAGGAAATTGCGGTGGGACAGGCCGGCACATTCGAGGGGCAAATTGCGATCCCCGTGGTCCCACTGGCGCAACGTCGATCGGACGAGTCGCGGTCAGTGAGTGTATTCGACGCCCACGCCGACGCCGTCGCCTTGGGGGTAGACCATGACGTGACGGTGCGGGTCAGGATGGTGCGAACGGTCGACGGCGCTGGCGGCCATGTACGCCATCCACCAGCCGAGAAACGCCTGGCTGAAGTAGTGATCGTCGTCACTGACCCGCGACATCGCCGGCAGGGCCGACGCGGCGTAGAGCGCTCCCTTGAACCAGATGTTGTCGGTCATCTTCGCCGCCGACATGAAGGGGATGGCGCCCATGAAGGCGTGGCCGCTGACGCCGTTGTTGTCGTCAAACGGCTTCCAGTGCGACTCGGAAGTCGACTCACCGGGACGCGAGGCGCCCGTGACGGCCTGCAGCGCGAGCATCGGCGGTGCGCCGACGAGCAGCGTGCGCAGCGAGCGCTGTCCCCACTCCGACGTCGCCTCGCCCGCCGGCCACTGTCCGATGAGCGGCTCAGCCAGCGCGGCGGCCGCGAAGACCGGCACCGTGTAGTAACCGTCGCCGAGAAACTTGGGCTGGTGCAGCCGCTCGATGTATTCGTGCGTCGGCGCCAGCACAACGTTCTCCGAGTAGGTGTGCCGCAAGAAGTGTTCGTCGAAACCCGTATTGGCCATGGCGGCCCCCACACCGACGCCGGCCGTCAGCCAGGCGAGGCCCTCGGGCGAGTAATACTCGACGTGGTCCGAGACGACGCCGTCCCACTGTTGCGAGAACATCTCGCCGTAGGTGACGTTGTCGTCAAATGCAACGGGAAGCCTCCGCGGCACCGAAAAGTCGTCACCGAGCGCCACGTCGCTGAAGTCGAGACCACCGATCGGGGGGAGTTCGTCGCGTGCCAACTCGCTGGCGATCGGTGAGGCGACGCCGTCGAGCGCGCCGTCGCCGCCGCGCCCATAGAAGAACGGCACTTCGGCCGAGACCGGCACCACGGCCGAGGGTTCGACCGGCGGCAGACGCACGATCTCGGCCACGACGGTCGGCTGTGGTGGTTCGCCCTGGCCATCTTCATCGTCGACCGGCATTGCGCGTTTTGCCCCCGACGAAGCAGTCGCGCGCGACCACAACGGGGGCCGCCGGCCACTAGCGCAGCCGCCCCCACTGACCGCGCAGGTCACGAGCAGCATGAACAGCCAGGGTGTGAGGTTTTCGATCACGTCGGGCACGAAAATGCCAACCCGGCAGGAGGGTCGCGAGACGGGTGAGGGATGAGGAGTCGCCGGGAAGCAGGAGAGCTACCACGGAACGGGAGCACACACGCCGCATCGCTGTGGCATCGGAGGATGATGCCGAGGTGGGACGATGCCGAAGTGACGGTGACGCAGCGCGGCCGCGCTGTCGCATCGTTAGTTATCGTTCGCTTGATACCGTATTCACGAGATATACCGCAAGTAAAATTGGGGTGTGTGCGAACGGCCGGCAGAGAGGCAAACGCGTTTGTTCAGTTTGAGAACAAGTGTCAATTGATTCGGCAGGTACTAGCGGCGAAATCTTGCATGGGCCAGTGCTACGCTACCATGACGGTTCGCCCTTCGTGGCTCTTCTCAATTCTGGAAGCGTCGACAAAGAATTTGGAAGCTTCGACAAACTGGCGTGAATACCCAAGCAGCGGCAGCGGGAGGGCGATAGCACCCGATCACTCGGGCTGAGCCGAAGCGTCCTCGCCCGAGGCGCCTCCGGACTTCTCATCGCGGCCATAAAACAACACGTGCTGCCAGGGGAGATCGTCGAATGCTTCGACCAGTTGGTAGCCGTTGGCCGTGAGTTCCTTTTCGACCTGCTGCTTCGACATTTTGTGCAACGGTCTGATCGGCACAGTGGGATCCTCTTCGCGAAACTCGACCAGCACGATGCGGCCGTCGGGCTTGAGGCTGCGACGGATGGCGCGGAGCATCAGTTCCGGGTACGAGAATTCGTGATACACGTCGACCAGCAGCACGAGGTCGAGTTCGCCAGCCGGCAGTTTTGGGTCGGCGACCGTGCCAAGCACGGGCTGCACGTTGACGACGCCGCGCGATTCGGTCCGTTGCCGGAGCAGTTCGAGCATCTCGGGCTGGATGTCGACGGCCAGCACACGGCCCGTGGGACCGACAAGTTTGGCCAATTCGAGGGTGTAATAGCCGTTGCCACAGCCGAGGTCGCACACGGTGGCTCCTTTCGTCACACCGAGGGCCTTGAGCAGCAGTTCACTGTTCTCTTCGCGAGAGCGCTGTTCGCGCACCAGCCAGTCGGCCCCCAGATAGCTCATGAATGGCGCGATGCGGCGGCCCAGGTACACCTGGCGCGGCGGCGGCAAGTCCTCGTTGGCCGCGGCCTCGGGCGGCTCGGCACGCACGTCGACGCACAACACTTCAACGCACGCCACTGCGAACAACATCGTGGTGAGCAGCGACGGGGTGAACGGACCGTGCGCGAGACATCGTCGCTGAGACCAGTACATCGGCGCGGACTCCGGCAGATCACATCGAGCATGGGGGCAAGCAGACACGCCCTCCAGCCTAACGCGCCGGCTGCCGCGATGACACCGGCGGGAACATGCCGCAGGAAAGTTTGTGCCAGGGCGTCTACGCCGCGGCCGTGTGCGAACCGCCCGCCTGGGCTTCGGCCGCGTCGAGAGAAACGATGACCAACTGGTGCGCGTCGGCAAAACGAATCACCTCAGGTTCGTCGAGGATGATCGTGCGTCCTGCCTCGATGGCGAGCACTTTGCCGCCGGCGGCCGCGATTGTCCGTAGCGTGCCGACGCCGATCGTGGGCACGTCGAACCGCATGTCCTGCTGCGGCTTGGCCACTTTGACGACCGTGAAGCCGCCGACCTGGCACAATTGTCCGCCGCGGCGGATGCACTCGTCAGTGCCCTCGATCGCCTCGACGGCAATCGTGGCCCGATCCTTGACGACGACACTTTGGCCGACGTCGAGGCGTCCCATCTCCTTCGCCACTTGCCAGCCGAAGGCGATGTCGGCGCGCTGGGCCCGGTTGGGCCGACCATGTGTGAGGGTGCCCGATCGCACCAACAAGTGCGGCACCATGTCAGTGGCGGGCTCGAAGCGAATGCCGTCTTTGCCGAACTCGTCGACGATCACGGTGAGCAATGTGTCGTCCTTGCGATCTTCGCGGGTGAGCAGGAAGTGGGGATAGAAGGCGCGGATGGCCCGCCAGTCGGGCAGATGCTTCCACCAGACCCAGGGTTGGTAGAGCACGACCTTATGCAGCTTGCCGGCCATCGTGGCGCGGCGAATGCCGTGACGTTGAAAGTAGCGGACCGCGGCCCCCAGCTTAGCGATGCCAATCCAACGAAACTCGTCGCAAGTGTCGATCAGCGCCGGGTCGGCGTGGCCGGCAACTCCCAGGCAATAGACCTGGTAGCCGTCACGACGCAGCGCCTCAGCCACCAGCAGAGGAAACCGTCCCCAGCCGGCCAGCAGTCCGACGCGCTGTTCGTCGGCAGGCGCACTCGTCCGTGTCACGTCGCTTACCATCGTTGAGTCGTCGTTGGAACCTCAGGTCTCGCACCGCGGACGTCGCTGCCGTGCGGCGACATTCACGCCTGTCGCGGTGCACACGCCTACGCGGCGTCTTCGCGCGGCGGTCGGCCAGCCGTGGCGAGTTGATCGAGCGCCCGCTGCATCTGGCGCAATTGGCGGCGCATTTCGGGGAGCTTCGAAAAGGCCGCCTGTTTGAGTTTCTGGTCGCGTTCGGGGGTTGCGGGAATGCCGATCACGCGCTCGCCGGCGGCCACGTCATTCGAGACACCCGCCATCGCGCCCAGCACGGCACCGGTGCCAATGTGAACGTGGTCGCGAACACCGACCTGGCCAGCCATCACGACGTAGTCGCCGGTCGTGGTGCTGCCGGCGATCCCCACCTGCGAACAAAGCATGTTGTGACGGCCGATGCGGCAGTTGTGGCCGATCATCACCAGGTTATCGATTTTCGTGCCCTCACCGATCACGGTCGCACCGTAGGTCCCGCGGTCGATCGTCGTGTTAGCGCCGATCTCCACGTCGTCGTGGATGACGACGTTGCCGAGTTGCGCGGTGCGCACGTGTCGGCCACTGACGTGCTTGTAACCAAAGCCAAAGCAGCCGATCACCACACCGGCGTGCAACTGGCAGCGGTGGCCGATCCGTGTTTCGGGATAGAGCACGACACCAGCGTCGAGCGTAACGTCGTTGCCCAACTTGCAACCGGCCATGACGTGTACGCCGGGACCGATGATGCAGCACTCGCCCAGGACGACGTCTTCTTCGATCACGGCGCCGCCGCGGATGATCGTGCCCGCACCGATCTGGGCCGAGGGGTCGATCGTGGCGTGGGGGCTGATGCCCGAGGCAGTCAGTTCGCGGGGCGGGCGGAAGTGCGTGACGATTCGGGTGAAGGCCTCGTGTACGTCGTCGACGCGAACGAGAGCGCACTTCGCGGCAACATCCGGCGCGACATTGGTTCCGCGCGGTACGATCACAGCGGCGGCCGTGGCGTTGGCCAGCGCGCCGGCGCGGTCGGCCGAGTCGATGAGGGTGATGTCACCGGCAGCCGCTTCATGAAGCACGGCGGCGCCGCTGATCTCGACCGTGGCGTCGCCGACGACGTCGCCTCCGACCATCTTTGCCAAATCACTCAGGCGGTTGGCCATCTGCGGGGAATCCTTTCCACTGGAGCGACGCATTGACGTCGCCGGTTCAGGCCTGGCGTCCATGCCGGGCAGCGTAGCGGGTCATCCTTCTGCGGACCGATCTTTCGCGGCGCAAGTTGCTTGCGGGGCATCACCTTGTCGTGCTCTCTCGCGCGTGTCCCTCTCGCGCTTTTCGTTGTGTTGGGCGTTTAGTTGCTTGGCGGGCCGCCTCGCCGCGCGAGCACTTCGCCCACACGCCGGGCTGCGACCGTCAAGACAACGCGCAGCCACGCGCCGGCGGCGAATGCTAGCCCGATGCCGCCTCGGCGGGCAATAGCGGTTGAGCCTGCCAGCACACGGGGGCGTTTGCTAGCACGCGGGTGGCGCAACGGCGACACTCCGCCGCTGAGTCAGATCGGTCATTACGCCCCCAGGCCGTTAGCTCAGCTTGCTGATGTCGAGGTACATCACCAGGGCGATCAGACTGAGCAGCAAGCAAAGGCCGGCATAATTGACGGCCAGGGCAATGCGTTCGCTCACGGGCTTTCCGCGAATGCCTTCAATGATGAGAAAAACCATGTGCCCGCCGTCGAGCAGCGGGATGGGCAGGAAGTTGATCACGGCCAGGTTCGCGCTAAGCAACACGAGGAACATCACCAACTGATCCATGCCCTTGTACGCCGACTGCCCCGCCACGGCGGCGATGCTGAGCGGACCGCCGATGCTGTCGACGGGGAGTTCCTGACGGACCATCTTCTTGATGACGTAATAGGGCTGCGAGATCGCGTCCGTGGTTTCATGCCAACCGAGCGCGACGGCCTGACCGAAGCTGTGCGCCTGCCGCCACCGCATCGGCGACTCGGTGTTGATCCCGCGATCGGCGTTGAACCAATCGTCACTGGCCGTGGGACGCAAGCGAACCGGCTCGCCCTCGGCCAACGTCAACTCGATTTCATAGCGACTCGTCGTGCTTTGCAGATTTGTGAACACAAAGGGCCAGGCCTGCGATTCGTCACTGAGCGGCACCGCCTGACCAGGCTCGAAGTCGGCCTGGGCGCCTTCGCCGGTGAGCTTACGGAAACCCACTTGCGTGATCACGGCACCCAGTTCGATCTTCCCGTCGGCGGGGCTACCGGCATTGACCGCGGCAACGCGGTTTTCGATGCCATAAGCGATGCCCAGCGGCGACGCCTCCCAGGGTTTGCCCGGCGCAAGTGCCATCGTTGTGATCTGTTCGCCGCGGAGGGTGACGTCGACCTCGAGCGGATCGGTCTCACCACCGCGTTGCAGCTTCACGCGCACCGTGTCACCGGAGCGGGCACCGAGGCGATGTCCCAACGTGAGCGGGTCGCCGACCGATTCGCCGTCGATTTCCAGTAACTTGTCACCGGCCTTGATTCCTGCTGCGTCGGCGGGCGAGCCCTTCTGTACGGCCGTGATCGGTCCCATGGTCATCACCAACCCGAGCCGGTAGATCGGCTGGGGCGGCAACTCGACGTCGAGGTTCGTGTAGACCGGTTCGCCGTCTTCGTCGACTTCGTTCTCGCTCGGTCGGGCAATCGAGAGCGTGACCGCCTCGGCCGCCTTTTCGACAAAAACCTGCTTGAGTGCGACAAAGTCCTTTACCGGCTCGCCGTTGACCGCCTCGATGCGGTCGCGGGGTTTGAGGCCCGCTTCGCGCGCCGCGGAGCCTTCGATCGTGGCCCGCTCGTCGTCGAGCAAAGTCAGCGTGCCGGGTCCCACGATGCCGATCTTCTGCATCCGGGCCGTCTCGCCGGGAGTGATCGTGAGGGAGAATTCCTTACCGTCGGGCCGGAGGATTTCGAGATTGATCGGCTGTCCAGCATCGGCGAGCGTCACCTGGCTGAGCAGGTCACGAAACCGCGGATTCTTGAGGTCGCCGATCTGGACGATCTCGTCGCCTGGTTCGATGCCAGCAACCCAGGCCGGATCACCCGCCATCGTTCCCGTGACGATCGGCGGCACGTACCGGACACCAACGGCGTAGGCAATCATCGACACGACCAGCGCGAAGATCACGTTCATGATCACGCCGGCCGAGATGATCGCCATCCGCTGTGGCACGCTTTTGGCCACGTAGCTGCGGGGATCGAACTGCGGGGTCCCCCCCTCGGTGACAATCGCGTCGTTGTTGTCGGAAGATTCGCTGCGGTCGGTTGCGCCGCCGGCGAGCCGGGCGCGTTCGAGCTCGGCGGTCTGCTGACCGGGGTTGTCCTCCTGACCGAGCATCTTGACGTAGCCGCCCAGCGGCAGGATGCCGATACCGTAGACCGTCTCACCCCATTTCTTCTTCCAGATCGAGATGCCGCCGATGTCGAAGCCGAGATAAAACTTCTCGCATTTGACGCCGCACCACTTGGCGACGAGGAAGTGGCCCAGTTCATGGACGAAAATCACGGCTCCCAGGCCAAAGGCGACCTGGATGATGACCCACAACAATTGCGGATCGAGAGCCAAAGCGAAGATCAACATGCCGTGCACCGGGAAACCTCCAGGCGAGCCCAACGATCGAGCTCGACGAGTTGTTCAAGTTCAGGATGGGGGTCGAAGTCGTGCCGATCGAGCGCTTGGCGAACCAGCGGGACGATGTCGCAGAATCCGATGTTTCGATCAAGGAAGGCCGCCACGGCCGCCTCATTGGCTGCGCTTAATACGGCACCGGTGGTACCACCGGTTCGCGCCACTTCCCATCCCAAGTCGAGGGCGGGAAACCGTTTGAGGTCGGGGGGGGCGAATTCTAAACTCATCCGCCGTCGCCAGTCCACACGGTCTGCTACTCCGGCGCTCCGCCGTGGGTAAGACAGCGCATACTGAATCGGCAGCCGCATGTCGGGCGACCCCAACTGGGCCACCACCGAACCATCTACAAACTCTACCATTGAATGCACGATCGACTGGGGGTGGACGACCACGTCGATCTGATCGGCCGTAAGGTCAAACAGCCAACGGGCTTCCACGATTTCAAGCGCCTTGTTCATCATCGTCGCCGAGTCGATCGTGATCTTCGCGCCCATTTGCCACGTCGGGTGGGCCAGGGCCTCTTCGACCGTCACGTCGGCCAGCGCCTCGGGAGGATGATCGCGGAACGGGCCGCCGCTGGCCGTGAGCACAATCCGCCGCACCTCGTCACGCCGTCCAGCCTGCAACACCTGCAAAACCGCACTGTGCTCGCTGTCGACGGGCAGGATCGTGGCGCCGGACGTACGCGCAAGCTCCATGACCAACGGACCGGCGACGACCAGCGTTTCCTTGTTGGCCAGGGCGACGGTCTTGCCGGCTGCGACGGCTGCCCACGTGCTCCGCAGTCCTGCCGATCCAACGATGGCGGCCACGACCACGTCGACGTCGGCGTGGGCCGCGACCTGCGCCGCCGAGTCGGCGTCGCTGAGCAGTTGCGTTTCCGGGGGAAGCTGTGACCAATCCGTGGACGCAACTGCCTCAGAGTCAGTCGCCACAAGCCAGCGGGGACGGAAGCGGCAAGCCTGCTCGATCGCCAGCGTCGTGTTCCGATGGGCAGAAAGCGCCAGCACCCGGTACTTCCCGCTGGCCGCTGCGATCACTTCGAGCGCATTGCGGCCGATACTACCGGTCGAACCGAGGATGGCCACGTTCTTGACGGCGTCAGTCATTCGGGGGCCACGGCTGTCGGCGGCACTGCTCAACGCCTGCTTCGGCGCCGAATGGCGCGTTGTGGCGCGATGCGGGCGTATCGCGGAGTCCTGTGGTGAGTGAGCGGGACCTGGTCAGACGAAAAACGGGATTGGCCCGATAGAAGCGAACGCGCAGGAAAAAACCGCTGGCGGCGTCATCCGGGCGCGGGGGCTACCATCCGCCGCTGGCGACGCGTCCCTTCGAACCGTCGCAATCGGTGAATCGACCGGTATTCTAGGGACGGCAGCGGATTTTCACAACCACGCGGTCCGTGTATTGCCGGTTGCGTCGCGCGGGTGCGATTGTCGCAGCGGCTGCCGCGCCCTACGATTGAGTTGTGGTTGCCGCCGAGGGCGATCGCGCTTCATCTCACGTTCCGCTCAGCTGTCCCATCAATGCGACGAACTCGCGCCGCCGACAACTCGGCGGGCCGATTCGACGCTCCCCGATTTCGACGCCCACCAACCGCAGAGGCCACTTCACGCATGGACCAACGCGACGAAGGTTCCAGCCGCAAAGAACCGAGGAATCCGGAGCGGCGCAGCGACAAGCGGGGCACCAACCCGACGAGCAACCTTGTCTGGTTCGTCGTCGTGGTGGCGATCGCCTCGCTGTTTGCCTTCAGCCTGTTTGCCAACCAGCGTTCGTACAAGCTCGGTTACAGCGACCTGCTGGCGCTGGTGCAGAAGGGCAATCCGGACCGGACGGGCGGCGACGCTGACACCGGCACTGCCGCGCCGGCGGGATCCGACGAAGCGGCGGCCGCGACAACCGCCGAGGGGGAAACATCGACAGCGACCGAGACGGCCAGTGGCGATCGATCCGGCGCGACGGCAACGGCGCCCTACGTCGAAGTGGTCGAGGGGCGAGACGGCACGAAACAGACGGTCCGCTACAGCCGCCTGGCCGACATCGTGATCGGTGAGCACGAAATCACTGGGACCGTCCATCGCGTCGTCGTGTCCGGACCGACCAAGTCGGACACCACGCCCGCCGCTGCCGCGGATTCGGCTGGAGAATCGGAGAATGGCAACACACAAGCGGAGGCGTCGGCCGCGACTCCCGCCGCCGCGAGTTCGCCGACCGTGACAACAACCGCAGACGCGTCGACGGCCGCCTCGCCGTCCAAGGGTGAAACCACTGCCAACGAGCCGGTGCGCTTCGTCACCGCGACCGTGGGTTTGGGAGAAGACACGCAGCGTTTGCTCGAGGCGCTCGACGAGAACGGTTTCAAGTATGAAGGCGAGGCGCGTCCGGCAGGTTGGACCGTTTATCTACCCTTCTTGCTCTTCAGCGGTTTGTTGATCGTGTTTTTCATCCTGATGATGCGACGTCTCGGCGGCGCGGGTTCCGCGATGGCCTTTGGCCGCAACCGCAGCCGCGTCTACGCCCAGGAGGACATCGGGATCACGTTTGAAGACGTCGCCGGAATCGAAGAAGCGGTGGACGAGCTCCGCGAAGTCGTCGAGTTCCTCAGTAGTCCAGAGAAATACCAACTGCTCGGCGGCCGCATCCCCAAGGGCGTGCTGCTGGTCGGTCCTCCCGGCACCGGCAAAACGCTGCTCGCCAAGGCAATTGCCGGCGAGGCGGGCGTGCCGTTCTTCAGTCTGTCGGGCTCTGACTTCGTCGAGATGTTCGTCGGTGTCGGTGCTGCCCGGGTTCGCGATCTCTTCCAACAGGCCGAGTCCAAGTCGCCCTGCATCATCTTCATCGACGAACTCGACGCCTTGGGGAAGACGCGCGGTTCGAGCGTCGTGGGCGGACACGACGAACGCGAGCAGACGCTCAATGCCTTGCTGGTCGAAATGGACGGTTTCGATTCGAACAGCGGGGTGATCGTGATGGCTGCCACGAACCGCCCCGAAACGCTTGATCCGGCGCTGCTGCGGCCAGGTCGATTTGACCGCCACGTGTTGGTCGATCGCCCCGACGTCGTCGGACGGGAACAAATCCTCAAGGTGCACGTGCGGAACGTCAAACTCGACCCCAAGATCGACTTACACCACGTCGCCGCGATCACGTCTGGGTTTTGCGGCGCCGACCTGGCCAACCTCGTCAACGAAGCCGCGCTGTTGGCAGCCCGGAACAACAAGAAGTCGGTCGGCATGACTGAGTTCAACGAAGGAGTCGAACGCGTCACGGCCGGCCTGGAAAAGAAACAACGCATCATCCACGAGGATGAAAAAACCCGCGTCGCGTATCACGAAAGCGGCCACGCCCTGATGGCAGTGAGCCTGCCCAACACCGATCCAGTACACAAGGTCTCGATCATTCCCCGCGGCATCGCTGCGCTGGGCTACATGATGCAACGGCCCGAAGGGGATCGCTACCTGATGACCCAGGGCGAATTGGAGAGCCGCATCCAGGTGCTGCTCGCCGGAACCGTTGCCGAAGAGTTGGTCTTCGACGAAATCTCGACCGGCGCGCAGAACGACCTGGAGCGGGCCAGCGACCTGGCGCGCACCATGGTGATGGACTACGGCATGAGCCGACTCGGCCGGGTCAACTATCGTGAAGACAACCAGTCACCGTTTCTGGCCGGCAGCGGTGAGCCGTCGCGTCCCCGCAGCCACAGCGAGCGCACCGCCCGCGAGATCGACGAAGAAGTCAAGCGCATAATCGATGACTCGATCGTGAAGACGCGGCATACGTTGGAAACACGGCGCGTTTCGCTCGAAGCGCTTGCCAAGCGGCTGATCGAGACCGAAGTGGTCAGCGGCGAAGAACTCCGCGAGATCATCGACGACACGTCACCGAGCCCGCTGATCGTTCCCGGCACGACGAGTGAACGCCCGCGCGGTGAAGCCGCCGACGGCAACGTGAAGTCGAGCGACGCCGCCGAATCGTCCGAGCGTTCCACGGGCGAGGCCTAGGTTGCGGTCGGCGCGGTGGCGGCACCAAGCCATTAACACCGTGCAATTGTCAGGGCGCATGCGGCGTGGCTGACTCGTCGTGTGGCACTTTCTTGGCCCCGGCGAAGACGGTGATGTGCCCGCGAGAAGCTTTCTCTTGGGAAACTACGGCCGGCGACGACTCAGGCTCTGCCACGCGCAGCTCGGCGTCACTCCGATGAGGGTGGGATTAACAGCTCGGGGCGGTCGAGGAAGAGATAGTGGCCGTGGTCGGCGGTCACAATCATCAGCGACTCATCCCAGTTGCTGTGCTCTTCGACCCAACGGGTGATCACGCGCACCGCCTCGTCGCCACTGTTGACGGCGCCGATCGCGGCATCAAGGTTATTGCTGTGATTGGCCCAGTCGACATCGCCGGCTTCGACCATCAGCCAAAACGGCGCCCCGTCGTGCCCCAGCACCGTGAGGGCCGCGGTGGTCATCTCGGCCAGCGAGGGGTTCTCGGCGAGGTCCGCCGCGGTGTAGCGCATCGGACGGCCGTCGATGCCCGGGGCTGGTCGATAGTCACCGTTGGCCGAGGCGAAGGGCAAATGTCCACTCAAATAGGGGATCATGCCGCCGACGCCATAGAATCCCAACAGTCGTTGATGTTTATCGGCCGCACGCTCGGCCGCCGCCTGCAGCCCTTGACCACCGTCCTGGCCGGCGGTCCGCTGCGCGACGATGTAGGCCCCGCCGTTTTCGGCGTCGATCTTCTCACGGTCGGCATCGGTAAGGTAGACGTTGCCCGGCACGAAGTCGTCGCCCTGTTTCGGGTCGATCGGACTTTCCACGCCGTGGCCGGTGCCAATCACGACGTCCATGCCAACGAGCGGCTGCTCCGGGTGGCTCGCCGATGGTAGCCCCAACAGGTCACGGCTGATCTGCTGAAACTCGTCGCGGCTGGTCTGGTGTGCGTAGGTGGCCGCCGGTGTGGCATGGCTGATCGGAACACTGGTAACGACACCCACTCGATACCCAGCCAACTGGGCGTGGTGAGCGACCGCCGTCTGTGGAACCCCATAGACGTCGACGCCGATAGCTTCGTTGAACGTCTTGATGCCGCAGTTCATGCTCGTGGCCGACGCCGCCGAGTCGGTCTTGGCGTGCCGCAACGCGGCATTCGGCGGACCCTCGATGAGATACTCGATCTGGCTCGGCGCGGCCCACGGCGCCGCTCCTCCCAACGTGGCGTCGTACCCGCCGGTGAGATTGACCGAGGCGCCGAAGCCGGCCGGGCCATCGACTTCCGCTGGCATGCGATCGCAGTAAGGGCTCGTGACCATCCAACCGAACTGGCTGGTGCCGCCGGCGTCGTAGTCCTGGAAGTGCGTCCCCGTGCCGCGTCCCTTGTTGTACGCCACCTGGCCGAGGTTCCAGACCGAGGCCGCCCGGGTCGTCTCCCAATCCATGCCGTCGAAGACGACGAGAAAGATGTACTTGCGCCCCGTCTTGAGCGCCGCCATCTGCAAGTCGAACAAGTTGGTCTGGTCGAGGTAGTCGGCCGTAGGATTAAGACTCTCGCGGCCGTGACGACCGGACAATCGCGCTAGCGCCCGGACATCGCGATACGCGCTGTTTTCGCCGATATATGAGAGGAGATCGACGCCATGTCCGCCGCCGGCCGTGCCGTAGGTGTAAACCGGTATCAGCCGATTCGAATGCGTCGTCCAGGAACTGTAGCGCTCGGGGTCGGGGCCCCAGTTCGCCGCTGGTGAGACACCGGCCTCCACTGCCTCGGACTGCAACTGGTACATCCAGTCCTCGTCCGGAGATTCCGCCGCTGCGACGCGAGGCGACGCACAAACCGCCAAGGCGATCACGATCGGCAACACCTTGTACAATCGTGGGCCACGCTGCGGCATGCTGCTGGACTCCTCGCTGCGGAACGGACCGCGGCAGCGTCGCGCCGTCACCAACCGGGAGGTGCGAGACGACGCAGCCGTGTCAATTGAGTCACTATGGGCGAGAGTGGCAGCGAGTTCAAGGAGACAGAACGTTAAGACTCGTCGAATGGAGGCTCGGCCGGTACGTCCCCCCAGGGGTTCGTGGGGACGGGGGCCAACGGCGCAAGCGGCTTACCCGCCAGGTCCTCTTCCTCCTGGCGGACGCGTGGTGGGGCGAGCAGCCGTCCCAGCCGAACTTCTCGGGCGATGCTGGGCAGATTCAGTACCACGGTCAGCAGCGCCACGAGCGGCAGAACGACCGCAAGGAATTGCACCTCCGGGCCACTTCGGCCGTCGACGGCGTCGACGAGCGTCCAGACGGCATTGGTCGCCTGCAACATCGAGTAGCCATTCCCATAGTTTGCCGGCGAGAGTCCGTAGATCGTGTAGGGAATGCCACAAGCCGCAGCAAGGATGAGGGTTTGTATTAACAGCGGTGCCAGCGGACTCACCTGGAAACGGCGGCGCAGCCAGGCGACGATGACGCGTTCGAGGCCCAGGTAGATGATGGCATACGACGCGCTGAGTATGGCGAATAACGGCAGGGCCGTGATCAGCCGGCGGGGAACACCCGGGCCGGTTGGCTGTTCGATCTGCAACAACCTTGCAGCGACGACGGCAAACAGGGCGAGCAACAACATCGTGAGGTAGTTGCCGATGACGAACATATATCCCGTACCCGAACCGGGCGCAAACCAACTGAGCAGAATTCTTCCCAGCGTCGACTGGGGCAGCCGGCGGCGCACGCGTGGCGAAAGTTGCGACGATTCGCCCGTGAGAAACGCCCCCATCACGTACCAGTTCACGCCGCCGATAAAGAGGTACACGAAGATCAGCGGCCACTGTCCCGGTTCTTCGTAGAACCAGAACCAGGCCATCCAGGCGGTGAAGAGCAGGAACTGCACGGACATGGCGATTCGCAACGCCGTCGACCGATTGCCGCTGGAGAAAGTGAGCTGCGAGGCGGCCGCCAGGAACACCAGCACAAAGTAACTGGCGTACGCCGTCAGCCCCATGGCATTACCCAGCCAGAACCAACGGCGAAAGTCAATCGTTGAGTTGACAAAGTTGAGCATCACAATGATGAGAATCCAGAACACCAGCAACGTGCCGAGGATGACAAAAACGGTGAGCAACACCTGCCAGACTTTTTCCTGGGTGAACGTCGCGAGCAACAGGGCCAAGGCCGAGAGTCCGGCCGAAGTCAAAAACGCGTACACCAGCGCGAAGAAGATCGTGGGCACGTCGATGCCGCGGAGCATGTACGTGAACGCCAGGCAGGGCGAAATTGCCGAGAAATAGATGATCATTTGCACGACGGCGCTGCCGAGCTTTCCCGAAACGATCTGCCACGGCGAGAGCGTCGTGATCGAAAGCAGTTCATAGGTGCCGTCCTCGCGCTCGGCGGCCAGTGAGCGGTACGCGCCGTACGGCACGACGACGCACAGCGGAAACGCCAGTACGACGAAGTAGCCGAAAAAGAGTTCGCGTCCGTGCGCGCCGTAGAAGATTCCCGGCCCGACCATCGAGGCGCCGACAAACGTCCACCCCCAGCCGCACAGCAACAACAGCAGGAACGTCAGCGTGAACTGCTTGCTCTTCAGTGCTTGCCGGGTTTCCTTGACCAGGATCGGGTTGAGGCGGTCCCCCACGCGTTCGAGCCACCGCTCCAAGTCGTCGAGCCGGCTACGCCGCGACGTCGTCTGGGCGACGTCGACGCCGGCTGCCTTGTCGAGTGAGGTGCCGTCGGCCGTGGTCATTGGATCCGCCCCTGGGTCACGTGCAGAAAGACGTCTTCGAGCGAGAGCGCCCGGCTGCCGAACGCCACGACGCGGAAGCCTGCCGTCACCATTTCCTGAAGCAGACGGGCCTCGGAATCGCGGTCGCCGTCGTGCTCGAATACGACGCGAGCGCCGTTGAGCCGCACCTTGTCGACGTCGTTGCGCTGGGCCAGCCAGTTCGCCAACCCGTCGGCCCCCTCGAGCACTTCGACGTGGACCTCGGCGCGCAGCTGGCTCCGCGCCTGAATGTCGCTGACGCTACCGACGGCCAGCAGTTGGCCCTGTTCGATGATGCCGACCGTGTCGCACATCTCGGCCAATTCCGTGAGGATGTGCGAACTCACCAATACTGTCTTGCCGTCGTCGGCCAGCGCGCGGATCATTTCGCGAAGCTGGATGCGCGCGCGGGGGTCGAGCCCCGCGGCCGGTTCGTCGAGGATCAACACCGTGGGGTCGTGAATCATCGATCGCCCCAGGCAGAGCCGCTGCTTCATCCCCTTGGAAAGCCCGTCGATCGGCTTCGAGGCCAGTTCATCGAGCTTGGTGAAACTCATCACCCGGCGCAGGGCACGTTGCCGCTCGGCGCCCATCAGCCCGTAAGCGCGGGCGAAAAAGTCGAGGTATTCGCGGACGTCGACGTTCGCGTAGGTGCGAAAGTAGTCGGGCATGAACCCAAGCCGACGGCGGACGTGATCCGGATCCTCCAACACCGAGAAACCGTCAACAAGCGCTTCGCCGGCCGTTGGCAAGTCGAGCGTCGCCAGGATCCTCATGCTCGTCGTTTTGCCGGCGCCATTCGGACCGATGAAACCGAACACTTGCCCGCGCCGTACCGAGAACGAGACGTCGTGGACGGCCCGGGTCTCGCCGAAGTAGCGGTGCAAGTGGCGCAGTTCGATCGTCGTGTCGCTGGCAATCATTTGCTTCACCACGCCCCCGTGACAAAATGCGTGCTCGCCTCTTCCTCGGCCTGGTCGGTGCCAAACACGACCTCGGGTGAACGTTCAACGATGGCCATGTATGAGCCCGCCGCCAGGTTTACCGGGGGCCCCGCCAACGTTCGCTCCGCGATCGCAAATTGCCGTTCCAGCAGGCTCCTGTCCGCGGACACCGTGTCATATTCCGCGCCGTATGAGTACCAGCGTCGCGACGAACTACCGAACACACCGGATGAGTCCTTCGTGAAGCCCTCGGGACGGCGCGGCCGATGCTGGGTCAACAGCCCACGAAACGCTTGGGCCGCCAGGACAAAGTTGTCGTCGTCCAATTGAGTCAGCGTGCGGACCTGCCCAGGTTCCAGCGGTTCGTCGATCGCGTAATCGTTGCCATCCAGATCGGTGATAATCAATCGCTGGATGCGCGTTCCCAGGCGGTTCGTGACCATGATCGACGCAGGGGCCGCGTCAGTTTCGCTCGGCGCGTCCGTCCGAGCCGGAACGATGGTCAGTCCCGCGGCGGTCGGTCGCGAGCGGATCGCCAACAGTTGCGTCGGCGTGCGCGACGGCAGCCAACCACTTTCGAGTCGCTGCGCGTCGTCCCAGACCGTGAGCCACTCGATCGAACTCGACTCGGCGTCGGCAACGCGAATCGGGATGACGGCCACGTCACGGGGGAATACCAATCCACCGGCGGGAGCGATTCCCGCGTAGTATGATTGTCGACTCCAGCACACGGCGGTACCGTCGCGCTGGTCGATGTGGGTGAAGCTGCGCGCCCGAACTCGCGTCGAGATGCCATCGGCGACGAGCCCCCAGGCCATCAGCGCCACGGTGACAACGGCCGCACTGAGCGGCGTCGTGAAGATGATCAGGTGAAGCTTGTTGCGGCGTCGCAGAAAGAAGTAGTTGAGCGGACCAATCACCAGCACGAATAGCGTGATCAACACCTGGAACTCGGTCACCAGGGCGTGACCGACGCCGGGGACGAGGAATTCCCAAAAGCTGGGGTTGTCCTGCAACAGCGACACGCCCATCCGCTGGTGCCAGTGCCAACGATCCTCGACGATTCGACCACCGCGCACGGATCGTTCCAGCGACCCGATAATTGCCCGCCAGATCGGACGTCCGCCGGGAAAAAGCTCCGTATCAGCGACGGCGACGATGCGCCCCAAGCCCGCCAGTCGCCAGCGAACGTTACGACGGGCATCGTCTTCCCGCGCCTTGAATTCGGCGTCGCCGGGTTCCGCTTCGCCGTCGTCCGAAGGAACGACCCGCACGCTGTACTGTACGATGGGGGTGCGTTGACTAGTGTTCGACTGCCAGGTCCTCAAGTCGTAGCCGTCGACAAGTTCCTCGTCGCGCAGTGGTCTCACGTCTTCAACGTCGTTCAACGTCACCCAACCACCATGTGAAGCGTCAGCTTCGGAATCGTCACCTTGGGGCTCGCCGCCTGCGGCATTGCCGTCGGCGGCATCGTTGTTTTCGGCATTGTTGGCTTCTGTATCGTTGCCGTCGGAACGTTCGCCCCTTGTGTCGTTAGCGTTCGGGCGGCCAGGGTTTGGGGCGCGAAGGCCGGAGCCGACCCCCAAGACGCTCGAAGGTGGCGGTGCGACGAGCTCATCGATCACGGCCAGACCGTCCCAATCAGCGGGAAAACCGTGGACGACGATATTACCGCCGGCAAGCACCCATCGCTGGACGGCGTCCCACGCCTGCGGCTGTTGCTGGGAAAGCGATTCAAGCTGTTTGCGGGAGATCACAATCAGGTCCAGACACGTGTAGTCGATCCACTCGACGGGAAGTCGACTCGGAGCCACCGTCTGCGACGTGCTCAACGGCACACCCGCGCCCGAGACGCCGGACCAGCTATCGGGAAACATCGTGCTTAGGGTCGACGAGTCGACCGCGGTCTCGGAGATGAAGAGCATGCTGGGAAAACGCTCATTGAACGACGACGTATTCACGCGTGGCGGTATGGAAATGTACGAGCCCGACAGTTTTCTTAGCCGGCGGCCGTTTTCGTACACCGTCAGCTCATGCTGCCCCATGTAGTCTGACACCCAGCGGGGCATGGGCACACACACGGTCGTCGTCTGCGGCGACGGTGGTACGACGATCTCTTGCCGTACGACGGTGCGGCGGTCGTACGCGGTGCTGTGCTGAAGTTCGATGACAATCTGGCGATCGGACCGCGAGGGGCCGAATTGCCCGGCGGTGATGGTTACCGGCACATAGCCAGGCCCCTCGACCCAGTTGGCGTCGAAACGCAGGTCGATCCCGTCGCCGCGCACGGTTTGAGCTCCCATGGCCTGAATGGGCAGCACCTGAGCGTACGCACGACCCGCCAATGCGACCGACGCGACGAGCGCTGCCACAACGGCGACGAGGCCGACGCGCCGTTGCATTGCACTCTTCGCGTCGTCGGGTGATGGGATCAACATGTTCGCAAGTGTCGTTCGTGAGACGCGTTGATTTTGAGCGTTGTTGGGGCACCTTCGATCGGCCGTGTCACGCACCTCATGCGCGGTCGCGGTCTGGGGGTGGTTCGCCATCGAGCCGATCGGCGCCGTTCGTGGCCTCGGGCGGTGGCCTGACGGCGGCCTCCATCCGTTCGACCAGCGAAGGGCCCACAAGCGGAAAGGCCTCGCTGGCAAACGGGCTGCTGCTCGCCTGTCGCGCCGCGTCGCGACGTGCCAGCACCGGAGAAACCAACCAGACCAGGGTGAAGAGCAAGGCGTGCACGACGGCCACCACACACGCCGCCACGATCGCGGCCGACACAGCTCCGGCCCAGACGTAACCCTGCGCCCCCAATCCCAGGATACCGAATAGCCCCGCCGCGACTGCGGTCAGAATCAACAATGTCCGCGTTGAGAAGCGAGGAAAGAACATTCGGCCACCGTCGCCTGCACCATCTATTGCCCAATTTGACCGTTCGCCACAACGCCTTGCGCGGCAGCGGGCGTCACAGCGATCACACTTGTCCGCTGTCTTTCCCTAGACCGTCGACGCAATCCGCCGGCAAACTAATTTGCTGACGGGCAATTCGCCGCACGTCCCGAAATATTGTCGCCCGGCGCCAGGCGCGCCGGTCGATACCCTCACTCGGCCGCCAAACCGCAGCGCCCGTGCGCAGTCTACTCGATCGATTCGGGGTCGAACAGCAACGGGAAGAACTGCCCGCCAAGGGGTTCGCCGAGTGGAACGACCGGCACGCCCGCGAGCAGCGGTTCGTTGGAATCCGAGACGACGCCGTCGCGAACCATGTTGACCACCACCGCCCGACGCGGATGGTCCGATCGGTTCGCCTCGGAGCCGTGGATCGTCAGCGCGTGATGAAACACGCATTCGCCACGCCGCAGTTCGACCTTGACCGGCCGAAACGCCTCCCACTGTTCGTCGCTGAGCACCTCGCGGATCGCATGCATGTCGCCGGCCAACCCGGTGATCGGCAGCAGATTCCAACGATGACTACCTGGGATGTACTGCACGCAGCCACTTTGTTCGTCGGCGTCGTCCAGCCCGATCCAGCACGTGAGGTGCGCCAACGGCACGGTCCGCGTCCAATAGGAGTAATCCTGGTGCCAGGCCACAACGCCGCCGTGCCGGGGTGGTTTGCAAAACAACTGGTCGTGCCAGAACCGCACGGCGCCGCCGAGAAGCTGCGAGGCGGCCACCAGCATGCGCGGATGCCAGAGTATGTCGTGCAGCCCCTGGCCAATCCGCCAAGCCCCCAGGGCGTGGAACAACACCGTCGCCGGATCGTCCGACTCGTTGGAATGGAACTCGTAGAATAACTCGTGGGCCGGGTGGTCCGGATTTGCCAGCTCGGTGACCTCGCCGCGGAGCGTCTCGATCTGGTCATCATCGAGCAACCGTCCGCCGACGACGTAGCCATTTTCCTGGAAGAAATCCACCTCTTCGTTGCTGAGCCGCAGGGCGTCCCACTGGGCGCGACTCGTCGGTTGCTCAAAGAGCGTGCTGACCGGGACGTGCCGATGGGAAAAGTCGACAATCATTGCTGGATCCTGGCTTTGGATGGGCCCCGCCGGGTTCTCATCATGGCATTCGCCGCCGGCTCGTGCAAATTGTCCCCTCGCGGACCCGGCTCGCCCCCGGCTGGGAAATATGCCAGAATTCCGCAGCAAAACATTCTCCGCAAACCTTGCAGAACGAAGACGCGATGGACAGGCACGATGGATAGTGCGGCGGAAGATCAACCCGGCTCGTCCGCAACCCAGGACGCGCCCGAAGTACCGATGCTGCCCGATGTGCTGGTCCGTCGCGGACCTGCGCGGCGTCTGTACGACTGGATGTTGCACTGGGCCCACACGCCGTACGGTACACCGGCACTGGTGCTGCTCTCGTTCGCCGAGAGTTCGTTCTTCCCCATACCCCCTGACGTGCTGCAGATCGCGCTTTCGATGTCGCGGCCCCGCCGGGCTTTTTTCTACGCGACGGTAAGCACGCTCGCCAGCGTTGCCGGTGCCCTGCTGGGCTGGGCCATCGGCTACTTGTTCTGGGAAGCGATCGGCGGCTTCTTCTACAAATACGTGCCCGGCTGTACTCCGGAAAACTTTCAACTCGTCGGCCAGCGCTACCATGACAACGCAATGTTGGCGATCATCGGCGCCGCTTTTACCCCCATTCCCTTTAAAGTGTTCACGATTGCGGCCGGCATGTTCCACCAGTACGTCTCGCTCGGCACGCTGCTGCTGGCTTCGCTCGTGGGGCGTTCGGCGCGGTTCTTTCTCGTCGCCACGTTTGTCTATCTCTTCGGCGAAAGGGCCCGTGAACTCATCGAGCGCTATTTCGCCCTGCTGACGTTCGCCCTGTTCGCTTTGCTCGTCGCGGGATTCCTCGCCGTCAAGTGGCTGCTGTGAACGGCCGGCGTCTTTGTGATGGCCGACGTCGGCCCTTGCCGCGCACCGATTTGCCCCCGACAAAGCAAGCTGGGCCCAGACTCGACGCGTGTCGGCGACCCGTTGGATTTCTTCGCTAACGGCCCCAGCCCGTCGGCGCATGACGGCTGAGTGCTTTTAATCCGTCAGGCGAGCGAGTATTCTTGGCGTCAACCCGCCTGGGGCGCAGCCACCGCCACGCGGTCCCACCGCGCTGAAACGAGGAAATTGCACTCATGCCACCACGCGAAGAAGATGCGCTGCTGCGGAGTGCGCGGCGCGAGGCCATCGTGATCGTCGTGCTGTGGGCCGTCGCGCTCGTTTACACCGTCACGTATTGCGCACTCTACGGTTACGACCGCACGATCGACGACATGACGTTCGTGTTTGGCTTTCCGGACTGGGTGTTTTGGGGCGTGATCTTCCCCTGGACGCTGTGCACGGTGTTCACCTGGTGGTTCTGCAACTTCTTCATGGGTGACGAGCCGTTGGGAGACGACAGCAAGGTGCCCGACGACTTTACGGATGATTTCTAGGCGCGAGCCAACCGCCGCGCCTCCCTGTCACTTCCCCACGCTGGATCGACGACACGCCATGCTCGAAGACGGCATCACAACCCAATGGGGCACAGTCGTTGCCCTGGTGATCTTCATCATCGCCACGCTCTGGTTCGGTGCCGCTGCGCAGCGGGCCGTCAGTCGCGGCTCGTTCCTCAAGGGCTACTTCCTCGGCAATCGCGGTCTGGGGGCCTGGGCCATCGCGCTGACCGCCACCGTGCAGAGCGGTGGTACGTTCATGGGATTTCCCGCCCTGGTGTACAGTTTCGGCTGGGTCGTGGCCGTGTGGATCGCCGGATACATGGTCGTGCCGCTGACGAGCCTCGGCGTGCTGGGGAAACGCTTCGCGCAACTGTCGCGCCGCACCGGCGCGATCACGGTGCCCGACCTGCTCCGCGAACGTTTCGACGATTCGCGCGTGGGGCTGATCGGCTCGTTGTTGATTCTATTCTTTCTCACGTTCACGATGGTGGCCCAGTTCAAGGCCGGCGCCGCCGTGATGAAGATCGTCTTTCCGCTGGACGCCGTGTTCGCCTCGGCGCCGGTCGATGAAGCTGCCCCAGTCGCCGCCGCCGATTCGGCCGCTGCTGCTGGCACGGACGCCATCGACGCAACCAGCATTGAGACGACGATCACGGCCGCGGCAAACGCCACCGCCGAAACGCCTGAAGCTGCGAAACCGGCCCCACCGGTCGACTACGCCTTTCTCGTCGGCCTGGGGACTTTCACCCTGATTGTGGTGGGCTACACGATGTTCGGCGGGTTTCTTGCGTCGGTGTGGACCGACTTGTTTCAAAGCGTGTTGATGCTCATTGGCGTCGTGATCCTCGTCTGCATCGCCGTGCCCGCCGCCGGTGGGCTGGAAGCCGCCACGCGCCAGGCCGTCGCCGCAACGGGCGACGGTTTTGTCAGCGGCCCCGGGTTTATCGCTCCGACGGCGGTGTCGGACGATGCGCCGGGTCCCGAACAACTCGAATCCGAACAACTCGTCGCCGAAGAGCAGGTCGCGCTGGAACAGGCCCACGCGCCCGTGCGGATCTTCCTCCCCGTCAGCCTCGCTTTCTCATTCTTCTTCACCTGGGTGTACGGTGGTATGGGTTCGCCGGCGGGCATGGTGCGGCTGATGGCCTGCAACAGCACCGGTACGCTGCGCCGCTCGATCGTCCTGCTGGCCGCCTACAACATGCTGATCTACATCCCGCTGATCATGATCTGCATCGCCGGCCGCGCGCTGATGCCCAACGTCCAGCACCCCGACGAAATCATTCCCCGCATGGCGGTGCAGATGACCAGCCAGTGGACGGGCGGTTCGCTACTGGCGGGGCTTGTCCTGGCTGCGCCATTTGGCGCGGTGATGGCCACGGTGAGCTCGTACCTGGTGGTGATCGCCTCGGGCATTGTCCGCGACATCTACCAACGGTTTTACGACCCGCACGCCAACGAGATGACGATCAAGCGACTCACGTACTTGTCCATGCTCGTCGTCGGTGCGATCGCCATCGCCACGAATATCAACCCGCCGGAGTTTTTGCAGGCGATCATCGTGTTCTGCGGCGCAGGGCAAGCGGCGGCGTTTGCCGTGCCAGGGGTGATGACCGCCTTCTGGCGCAGAGCGACGGCCGCCGGCACGATCGCCTCGATGTTGGCTGGCTCCGCCACCGTCGTGGGGCTCTACGCCGTCGGCTGGCTGCCGGACGGCATGATGCCGGCGGCCTTTGTGCAAGACGAAGTGCTCTTCACCGGCGGCGCGTTTCGACCCATCTACCTGTTTGGCATCGACCCGATCGTCTGGGGGTTGTTGATGTCGGCCGTGGCCGGCGTCGCCGTGAGCCTGGCCACGCAGCCTCCCAGGGCCGAGATCATCTCGAACCTGTTCGACGCCGAGCCCGAAGCCGAACCTGCGGGGTGACGCGTCGGCGTCAACCAAACGTTCGTGACGAGTCGAGACGTGGAACGGACGCCGCGACTTGGCCCACCGATGCACTGCTTGGCGCGCCGATACAATGTCAGTCGTGATCAGGCGCGCATGTCGCCGAATTGTTTTTGCAGTGCCGCCAGGCCGCGGCTGCCGGCCTCGCCGTCGATGACGACGTTGATCTGCATCTCGCTGGTGTTGATCATGGCGATGTTGATGTCCTCGTCGGCGAGGGCCTTGAAGACCCGCACCGCGATGCCGCCGTGGCTGCGGAGCCCAATGCCAGCCACCGAGAGTTTGGCGACGCTCGGCAGGTGGGTGACGCGCTCGAAACCGATCGTCGAGCGGAGCCGTTCGACGGTGGCGACGCTCTTTTCGACGTCGGCCCTGGGCACCGAAAAGGTGATGTCGGCCGAGTCGCGGCGGCTGAAACTTTGCACGATCATGTCGACGAAGATTCCCGCGTCGGCCACCTCATTGAAAACCCGGTCGGCGACTCCCGGCTGATCGGGCACGCCACAGACGGTCACCGTGGCCTGCGTCTCATCGAGCGAGATGCCGTCGATCAACAGGTCTTCCATGCCGTGGAGCCGGGCCACCACGTCGGCGACGTCCTTGGCGCCCTTGGCGGGCAGTGTTGCTTGCGGCGGAGGTTCCGTCGGTGGCTTGTCGAGTTCGAAACCCTGGTGAGCCGTTCGCAGGGTTCGCGCCGCTTCCTCGCGATCGACGAGCACGGAAATCTTGATCTCGCTCGTGCTGATCATCAGCACGTTGATGCCTTCGGCCGCGAGTTGATCGAAAAGCTGTCGGGCCACGCCGGTCTGCCGCGCCATCCCCAGGCCCACGACGGACGCCTTGGCCACCTGGGCGTCGTGCCGAACGCCGGCCGCCCCCAATTCAACCACCGATTCGTCGGCACACTCGAGCGCCGGTACGAGTTCGTTTTCCAGCACCGTGAACGACACGTCGGTGCGTCCGTCGGCACTGACGTTCTGCACGATCATGTCGACCGGGATCGATCGGGCGGCGAGTTTCGAGAAGATCGTGTGACAGACGCCAGGCACGTCCGGCGCGCCTTCGACCGTGATCAGGGCTTCGTTGCGCACCAACGCGGCGCCGCTGACGGCGCGTTCGCTGCTCTCGGGTTGGTCGACGATCATCGTGCCGGGCATGTCGGCGAAACTCGAGCGCACGTGGATCGGCACCGAGAACTTCTTGCCGAACTCGATCGCGCGACTATGCATCACGCCGGCGCCGAGACTGGCCAGTTCGAGCATCTCGTCGTAGCTGACCTGCTTCATCAGCCGGGCCTCGGGTAGCAGCCGCGGATCGGTCGTGTAGACGCCGTCGACGTCGGTGTTGATTTCGCAGGCGTCGGCGCCGAGCACGGCCGCCAGCGCGACGGCCGTCGTGTCACTGCCGCCGCGTCCCAGCGTCGTGATGTTCAGGTTGTCGTCAACGCCCTGAAAGCCGGCGGCGATCACGATGTTGCCGTCATCCAACGCCCGCCGCATACGGTCGGTGTCGATCGAGTGGATGCGGGCCTTCGTGTGCGTGCTGTCGGTCTTGATGCCCATCTGCAGGCCGGTCATGCTGATCGCACGGTGTCCCAACTGCTCGATGGCCATCGCCATCAGTGCCACCGAGACCTGTTCACCGGTCGAGAGCAGCATGTCCATTTCGCGCGCCGGTGGACGCGGATTGATCTCGCCGGCCAGTTGGATGAGCGCGTCGGTGTTTTTCCCCATCGCGCTGACGACGACAACGACCTGGTTGCCCTCATTCTTGGCGCGGATCGCCTTGCGGGCCGCCGCGAGGATCTTCTGGCTGTCGGCGACGCTCGTGCCGCCGAATTTCTGCACGATCAATGGCATGGGTATTCGTACTCGGTGTGTATTTGTACTCGGGTGGATAATCAACGGCCGGTGTAGCGGCGACACGATGACATGGTCCAAAGCGTGTGCGTCAGACAAGGCCGGCCCGACGCGCGTGTCTCTCTACTTCGGCTGCTTGTTGCCGATGAAGTAGCCCATCAACTTCCAGCCTTCGGGAAAAGCCAGCGAGGAAGCGGCGGCGGTGACGTCGTCGTACGTCTTTGCCGCGTCGGCGGTGATGCCGGCCCCGGCGATGGCAAACGGCACGTCACCGTGGCTGTGCGTCTTGGTGCGCAGTGGCGTAGGATGGTCCGGCGAAACCATCATGCGGTACTCGCCCTGGCCGCGGAGCGCTTCCCAAAGCGGGCCGACGATGTGAGCGTCGATTTCCTCAAGCGCCTTGATCTTCGCGGCACAGTCGCCTTCATGTGACGCTTCGTCGGTCGCCTCGACGTGCACGCACACGCAATCGTATTTGGGCAGTGCCTCGACGGCGTACCGCCCCTTGGCCGCATAGTCGGTGTCGGTGTAGCCGGTCGCGCCGGGGACCTCGATGCGGTCCCAACCGACGAGTTCGGCGAGTCCTCGCAACAAGTCGACGGCCGTGATCATCGCGCCCGACGGTCCATAGACCTCGCGAAACGGCAACAGTGACGGCGCACCGCCCAACCCCCAAAGCCAGATGTTGGTCGCCGGCAACTTGCCCTGCTTGCGACGGATGGCGTTCACCGGATGGTCCGCAAACACCGCGATGCTCTCGGTCATCAGCCGGTTGAGCAGGTCGCTGCCCGGCCCGCGGGGATAATCGTCCAGCACCGTCTTGTCGGTCAGATCATGCGGCGGCGTCGAACGGCTGTCGCGGCTGAAGGGCACGTCGTCGGCGCTGCCGCGATAGATCAACAGGTTGCGGTAACTCACGCCGGGGCGAAACTCGAGTCGCGGGTCGCCGAGCTGCTCGCCGGCGGTCGCTAACAGTTCGCGTGCTTCTTCGCTGGAAATGTGGTCGGCCGTGAAGTCGCGCATCACGCCGTCTTCGATCGTGACGAGGTTGCAGCGGATGGCCCAGTCATATGGCCCGAGCTTGATGTGCTGCGCGGCGGCCTCCAGCGGAGCGCGGCCAGTAAAGTAGAGGTCGGGATCGTAGCCCAGCAAGCTGAGGTTGGCGACGTCGCTGCCGGGGGGCAGGTGCGTCGGCACATTGCTCGCTCGGCCCACGACTCCGGCCGCCGCCAGCGCATCCATGTTCGGCGTCCGCGCCGCCTGCAGCGGCGTCCGCCCGCCCAATTCCTCTTGCGGTTCGTCGGCACAGCCGTCGGGAATCACGATCGCGTATTTCATCGAGCACGTTCACCTGGTTCTGCAGTTACAACTGGTTGGAGGTCGGGGCGTGCGTTGCAGGGCCGCTGCCCGTTTGCGGTCACTCGAACTTGTGCGTGCCGTCCGCGCCGCATCGAGGACCGATCACATGCCCGGCCGATCACTTTTCCGGCCAATTCATTTGCCCGCAACCGCCGCGTCATGAACACGCATGCGCACACTGGGAGCGCTGACCGACGCCAGCCGGTCGATCTCGCGAACTGCTCGCGCGGCCGCGCCTTCGGTCGTCTGATGCGTCATCAGGACCAGCGGCACCTCGTCGCGCCCCAGCCGACCGCTCTCGTGTTGAATGATCGATGCAATCGACACACCGTTGCGGCCTAACGCGCCGGTGATTTCGGACATCACGCCCGGGTGGTCCTGCACGGCGAAACGCATGTAAAATCGGCCCGGCACCTGATCGAAATCGCGGGCGTCGACCATCGCCTCTCGCCGCGACCAGAGTTCAAGCGTGCGGAACGTGATCGCCGTGCGGCCGACCACCGTGTCGATCAGGTCGGCGACAACGGCCGATGCCGTCGGCATCTGGCCGGCACCGAGGCCGTGGAACAAGAGCGGCCCGACCGCGTCGCCTTCGACGCTCACGGCATTGAAGGCTCCGGAGACGTCGGCCAGCGGCGTATTGGCCCGCACCAGGGTCGGCGACACGTGCAACTCGAGTTCGTTGTCGACGAGCCGGGCAACGGCCAACAGCCGGATGCGATAGCCGAGTTCATCGGCAAACTGGATGTCGGCCAGTTCCAATTTGTCGATGCCCACGCGAGGGATGTCGCGCCAATGGACGCGGGCGCCAAACGCCAGGTGGGCGAGGATGCCAAGCTTCTGGGCGGCGTCGCTGCCGTCGACGTCCATCGCAGGGTCTGCCTCGGCGTAGCCCAATCGCTGTGCCTCGGCGACCGCGTCAGCATAAGCCGCGCCGACCGACTCCATTTGGCTGAGAATAAAGTTGCTCGTGCCATTGAGGATGCCCTGCAGCGACATGATCTGATTGGCCGACAGGCACTGGCTGATGTTGGCAATGATCGGGACACCGCCGGCAACGGCCGCCTCGAAGGCGATCGAACGTCCCAGTTCGCGAGCTCGGTCGAACAACTCGGGGCCATACTCGGCGAGCAGCGCCTTATTGGCCGTGACGATGTTCTTGCCGTGTCCGAGCAGGCTGAGCACGATCGTCCGTTCCGGTTCGAGCCCGCCGATCAACGGAGCCACGGTCGTGATTTCCGGATCGGCAACCACTTCGTCGAGGTCGTCGGTGAGCACGCCTTTGGGCAGGCGGATGTCGCGGCCCTTCGACGTGTCGCTGACAACGACCTTGGCCAGTTCGATGCGCCGACCGGCGTGATGAGCCAGCCGATCCCCCTCTTCACAGAGCAGACGGGCCACGCCGGTACCAACCGTACCCATCCCCACGAGGGCTACTTTCGTCGTGTCCATTTCTGCTCGGGAGTGACTCAAAGAACCGAAAGAGCGGGAAAAACGCCGTTCGGAGGGCATCCGAATCGGCTATCGTAGGTCCGCCCGAAGGGCCTCGTCAAGCGGCGACGGCGTGTCTCAGGACCTCGCTTGCAGGCGACGATGGCACCGTCCGAAGCGAGCAACGTCGCCGTGCCACCTCGTCGAGTGATCGTGCCGGCAGGGCTTGCCTCGCTCGATCACGCCGAGATACTTGGTCGTACTACATGCCTGGACACGACTACGTGTCTGGACACGGCTACGACGGCTGGCTTCGGTCGACCCTTGGTTCCATCGGTTGACGAATGCGATGTTTGGCCGCGCAACATTGAAGGCCCCCGCGGCACAAGCCGTGCGCAGGCGTGGACCGACACGGCCGTTTTACCCCCTAACTAGGATGACTTGATTCATGGATGACGTTGCCAGCGACTTCCTGCAAAAACTGCTCGAAACCCCCAGTCCGTCGGGATACGAGTGGCCGGTCCAACACCTCGTTCGCGACTTTGTCGACGGCATCGCCGATGAAGTTGAGACCGACTCGCACGGCAACGTGATCGCCACGAAGAACCCCGACGCATCGCTCCGTGTGATGCTGGCCGGACACTGCGACCAGATTGGGCTGATCGTCCAGCACATCGACGACGACGGCTACATCTATGTCTCGCAGATCGGCGGCTGGGACATCCAGATGCTCATTGGACAGCGTTTGACGGTCTGGGCCGCCGAAGGACCGGTCGAAGGCGTGATTGCCCGCAAGGCGATCCACCTGCTCGAACCCGAGGAGCGCAAACAGGTGCCGAAGTTCACGGACCTCGCGCTCGACATCGGCGCGAAGAACAAGGCCGACGCACTTTCGGTGTTGAAGATCGGCGACCCGATCACGCTGGCACTGGGCATGCACCGTCTGCGTGGCGACCTGATCGCTTCGCCCGGCGTGGACGACAAGAGCGGCCTTTGGATTGTGATGGAGGCCTTCCGCCGCGCGGCAAAGCGCAAGCTCAACGTCGGCGTCTACGCGGTGTCGACTGTGCAGGAAGAAGTCGGCCTGCGTGGCGCCCGTACCAGTGCCTACCACGTCGACGCCCAGGTCGGTATCGCCGTCGACGTCACCCACGCCACCGACTGCCCGGGTGTCGACAAGAAGCAGGTGGGCGACATCCGGTTGGGTCGAGGACCGGCGATCTATCGCGGTCCAAACATGAACCCCAAGGTGGTCGACCGGCTGGTCGCTGGGGCGGAAAAGGCCGAAATTCCCTACCAGTTGCTGGCTGCCGGCGGCGCGACCGGCACCGACGCCAACGTCATGCAGGTGTCGCGGCGCGGGATGGCCACCGGTCTGATTGGGATTCCGAACCGCTACATGCATAGCCCCGTCGAGGTCGTCTCACTGGGCGACCTGGACCACTCGGCCCAACTGCTGGCGGATTTTCTCGAATCGCTTGAACCGGACGCGGACTTCACTCCGTGAGCGGCACCTCCCCCGATTGGGGTAATCAAGTTCGGCAGGAACCGATGCTGGTCTCTGCGGGGCACCTACACGGTGAGTCGAGGCACGTCTGCCAAATTGGCACCTCACTGGGGCTGTGAATCCGCGCGATTTCCGTGTGGCGATCGCACAAAAAGCGCAACATCTTTTGTTGCATTTGGTTACATCCAAGCGCGTTGGCTTGGCACACGGCTTGCGACACTGCGGCGTCTAGGGAGACATTGTGCCACGAATGGCAGTTCGCCGCGCTCCTCGCGCTGGCCCGTTGGCCGTGTTACCTGACGGCTTTCCGATCGCCAGCTGCCGAGTCGCGCCGGCGGCGTAAGCGCGACCGACCACCGAGAGTAGGTTCGGGGAAATTGGGCAGATGGGGCATGGGGCGTGACGTGCAAAACAACATCCGTACAGTCGAAAGTCAGCGCCGGCCGCGTTTGCGGTCGCAGTGCGTAACACGCTGTCTTTCCTGAGCCAGTCAATATCCAGAGGAGGATTTCGCGGTGGCAAAGAAAATGGTCTTCGAGGACGAGGCCCGGCAGGCGTTGGCGGCCGGCGTGAGCAAGCTTGCCCGAGCCGTCCGTAGCACGCTGGGCCCGCGCGGTCGTAACGCCGTGTTGGACAAGGGCTGGGGGTCACCGAAAGTCACCAAAGACGGTGTGACGGTGGCTGAGGACATCGAACTGGAGGATCCCAACGAAAACCTCGGCGCCCAGTTGGTCAAAGAGGCGGCCAGCAAGACGAACGACGTGGCCGGCGACGGCACGACAACCGCCACGGTGTTGGCCGAGGCGATCTTTCGCGAAGGCCTGAAGATGATTGCCGCTGGCGCCGACGCGATGGCCCTGTCGCGCGGCATTGCCCAGGCGACCGAGGCGGCCGTCGAATTCATCCGCAAGGCGGCCACGCCGATCGACGACAAGAACAAGAAACAGATCGCCCAGATCGCCACGATTGCCGGTAACAACGACCCCACAATCGGCAGCGTGTTGGCCGACGCTTTCCTCAAAGTCGGCAAAGACGGCGTGATCACGGTCGAAGAAGGCCGCCATACCGAGACGACGGTCGAAGTCGTCGAAGGCATGCAGTTCGATCGTGGCTTTCTTTCGCCCCATTTTGTCACCGATCAGGACGCCCAGACGGTCGAGTTGGAAAACTGCCTGATCCTCATCTACGAGGAAAAGATTTCCAACGCCAAGAACTTGGTGCCACTGCTTGAAGCCGTCAGCAAGGCGAACAAGCCGCTGTTGATCATCGCCGAAGACGTGGAAGGTGAGGCCCTGGCGACGCTAGTCGTCAACAAACTCCGCGGCATCCTCAGCGTCTGTGCCGTCAAGGCGCCCGGTTACGGTGATCGCCGCAAGGCGATGCTCGGCGACTTGGCCGTGCTCACCAAGGGAACCGCCGTCTTCAAGGACCTCGGCATCCAACTCGAAGCCGTCAAGCTGACCGACCTGGGTTCGGCTCGCAAGGTTGTGATCACGAGCGACAACACCACGATCGTCGGTGGCAAGGGCGCCAAGGCCGACATCGACGGTCGCGCCAACCAGATCCGCGCCGAGATTGAAGTGACCGACAGCGATTACGATCGCGAGAAGTTGCAGGAACGGTTGGCCAAACTCGCCGGTGGCGTTGCCCAGATCAACTGCGGTGCGGCAACCGAGACGGAAATGAAAGAGCGCAAGGCGCTGATCGAAGACGCCAAGAGCGCCACACAGGCCGCGCTCGAAGAAGGCATCGTGCCGGGTGGCGGCGTCACGTTGATGCGGGCCGAGAAGGCAATTGCCAAGCTCGAACTCAGCGGCGACGAAGCCCTGGGGGCAAAGATCATCGCCAACGTGTTGGACTATCCGCTGCGGACGATCGCCCAGAACGCCGGACTGGACGGTGCGGTGGTGGTCAATCGCGTTCGTCGCCTCAAGGGCAAGAACGACGGCTATAACGCCGACACCGACACGTACGGCGACCTGGTCGCCGACGGCGTGATCGACCCTGCCAAGGTGGTTCGCACGGCGCTGCAGAACGGTGCCAGTGTGGCCAGCCTGCTGCTCACCACCGACTCGCTCGTCACCGAGATTCCCACCGAGGCCGAAGAAGGCGACGCCCACAGCCACGGCGACCACGGCATGGGTGGTATGGGCGGCATGGGAGACATGGGCATGGGTGGAATGGGCGGCATGGGCGGCATGATGTAAGCCGGCCCGTTCCGCCGCTCGACGCCCCGCCACCGCGGCAGGCATCGATGCGTAACTCAATCAACGTTCATCACAATCTCGAATCACAACACACACAGATATATTCCAAGGAGTAATTCGATGGCCGCTTTGAAAGTCCGTCCGCTTGACGACCGTGTTGTTGTCGAGCCGAGCGAAGCCGAGGAAACCACCGCTGGCGGAATCGTGCTGCCCGACTCGGCCAAGGAAAAGCCGCAGCGCGGCAAGGTCGTGTCGGTCGGTCCGGGTCGCCTGCTCGACAGTGGCGAGCGCGGTGCCCCGTCGGTGTCGGTCGGCGACGAGGTCATCTACGGCAAGTACTCTGGCACCGAAATCGAGATCGACGGCAACGAGGTGAAGATCCTCCGCGAGTCGGACATCCTCGCCAAGGTCGTGAGCTGACGCTCCACGCTGGTCAACGAATTTCGTATGCGAACCCCCAGTCGTGGCGCGACACCCGCCTCGCCGCGACTTCAACCGATAAGGAGCTGCCACGGTGGCAAAACAACTACTCTTTGAAGACCAGGCCCGAACGAAGATGCTTCGGGGCGTCGACAAACTGGCCGATGCGGTGGCGGTCACGATGGGGCCCACCGGCCGCAACGTGATCATCGACAAATCGTTCGGCGGACCGACCGTCACCAAAGACGGCGTGACGGTCAGTAAGGAAGTCGAGCTGGAAGACCCGTTTGAAAACATGGGCGCGAAGCTCGTCAACGAGGTCGCCTCGAAGACGTCCGACATCGCCGGCGACGGCACCACGACCGCGACCGTGCTGGCCCGGGCGATCGTCAAGGAAGGTGCCCGCAACATCGCCGCCGGCAGCAATCCGATGGCGATTCGCCGCGGCATTGAGCGCGCCGTCGAAGCGGCGATCGAGCACTTGCGTTCGCTGGCCAAGCCGGTCGAGACCAAGGAAGAAATCGCACAGATCGGCGCCGTCAGCGCGAACAATGACCGCGCGATCGGCGACATGCTTGCCGACGCGGTCGAGAAGGTCGGCAAAGACGGCGTGATCACGGTCGAAGAAGGCAAGACGATGGAGACGACCCTCGAACTGGTCGAAGGCATGCAGTTCGACAAGGGCT
>JAGQPT010000178.1 GCA_020426575.1 Planctomycetales bacterium | reverse complement strand
TGGCAAGACACACAGCAATACCCGTGGTCCGCCACGTCCACTCAATCGAGCCGAAAACGAATCGGCAACAGCACCGTGGTCGCAACAGCCTTGTCGCCGCGACGTGCCGGGCGGAAACGCCAGCGCCGTACCGCCGTCAGCGCCGACTCGTCGAGTTGGGCATAACCGCTGCCGCGACGCACCACGACGTTCACTACTTTGCCCTCGGCCGATATCTCCACCTCGAGTGTGAGCCGACCTTCCCAACGGTTTTGCACGGCCGCGAGCGGGTAGTCGGGAAGCGGATTGTCGAGCGGTTGTGCCGGCGTGACCTGTTCGATGCCGACGACCGCCGGCTCGGCCCGTTGCGACGGCGCTGACGGCGCGGCGGCCTGCGGCGGAACAGGTCGAGTCTCCGGCACGGATTCGTCGACCGCTTCGGGCTGTGCGTTATGCCGGGACACTTCGTCCGGCCGGGCGTCGACCGGTTCCGGCCGTTCAACCGGCCGAGGCGTGACGGTCGCATCGGTCGGCGACGTCGGCTGGTCCCGCACGGCGGGACCCGACACTGTGTTACGATCGACGGTCGCATCGAGCGCGTCAACCGTGTGCGACTCAATCGCGTCGATTTGCTCGCCAACGTCATCCGGCGGGAGATCACGCCGTTCGCCCGGGGCCTGGCCGGCGGCGTGTGCCGGCTGGGAGGGAGGCGGCAGGCTGAACTCAGGCTGCAGGTCGGGCGTGTCGAACTCCACGACCGTAGCGGCCGCCTGTTTCGCTGGCTCGCGCTGGGGCGCCAACTCCACGTCCAGCGGCGGCTCTGGCACATCGCTGAACGTGACCGCCGGACTGTCGGTCATGGCCACGCTCATCACGCTACGTTCGCCACGCAACGACACCTGCTCGAGTGTTTGACGTGCCGGAACCGCGGCGAGACACGCAATGCCGACCAGATGCATCGCGACCGAAATCGTCCACCCCAGCGCGACGTTGCGACCGAACGGTGATCCTACGTCGCAGGGACGCTCACGCCTCGTCGGCCGAGGCACACGGAGCGATGCCGGCGCAACGCACCAGTCGCGTTTGGTTGGCGAGGTGTCCGATTTCAAGAGACATTCCGCGGTTGACGTCCAGGCTACTTCGTCAGGTATAGGTTACCTCGCGATGTAACCCGCAGTCGATAAAGCTCGCCGTTGTGTTCGATCCACAATTCCCGGTGCCCCTGCAGCAGTTGCGCCGACGAGACGACCGGTGGCCTTAAATCCGCCGGCGCCGAGCTCGCTCCGCCCGCACTTCCTTCACCCGGCCCTCCCTCACCCGCCCTTGTTTCTCCGGCATTTTCGGCTGAGTCGTCGCTCGGCGGCTTCGGCTCTTCTATGCCCTCTTTCATCCGTTGTGACCTTTGCTCTTTACGCGTGTGTAACGGCGCCCGTCGGCGCACTGGAGTCGGCCCCTTGACCGCGCATCGACAGACTTCGGTCATCACTACCAGGTCGACGACCGGGGCGTGAGATCGCTCGCGTTGGCGGTGCGGTCGTTTTTGCTCGCCGTCCAGGCACACCGGTGCCATCCAAGAAACGGGGCGTTCAACTGACAGCAGATTATGTGCCAACGTTTCCTCGGCGACGGCCTTTCGCACGTGCCCTGGGTTTTGCCGCATCCGGTAGCTTGTGCCGCCTCACGTTCGTGTTCGGCAGATTGGTTCGTGTCGACATCAACGACACTCGTGTCGGTCGGCGCGACACGGCAGTGGGACCGTCCTTCGCCCCGCCACGGCAGGGTCCCCAAACGACACACGAACGAAACGGTCGATTCTGACAGTCCCGACGATGCATGCCAGCCCCAGGCAATGTGTGTCCGGCGTCTGCTCGGAATACCGTCCAGATCTGGAACGGTTGCCTCGGGCAACGTCCTTCGGACCACCGACACGTTACAGCAGACTTGGAACTGTCCCTGCCCGGCGAACCACGACGTCGCTGGAGCGTGCAATCTCACGTCACCCTGGACATCAACGCCGGTTCACTGACGTCCGGCGGTATAGGTGACCAGTTTCGTCAAGGCGCCTCGCGCAGTAAATGGCTCGTCGGCTACCATCCCCAGGCCGACGAGCGAATCGTGATGAAGTCCACCGTGCCGGAGATGACTGCCGAAGTGCGCGATATTGGCAAAGTCGTGCTGCGGCCTTTCGTGAGCGACGCCATGAACCCGCTTCGCGACGGCCTCGACATCTTCCACAGTGTGGCCGACAACGAATTCCAGGCCGACAAGGCGGACTACGGAGCCCCATACGGCGACACGGGTTTGGACCTCGTTGTGGCTGAAGAAGGCAGCGGCAGGCACTACGAACTTGACGTGACCGGGTTCGTCCGGCAGGACTTCCTTGCCGGCGAGACGATTCCGCTCACGGCGTTTCGGCTACAGTTCAACCGAGAACAAGACTTCGATGGCGGCGTCCCACACGGCTACATCATAGACACGCAGCGGTTCGCCCCGCAGTTGTTGATCACGTTCATCCCCGAACCTGGGACAGCCGCGCTCGCCGCGTTCGGATGGGCCGTTGCCTCGTCTTGGCGGTGCCTCCGCCACGCCGGCCGATGACTTCCCGAATCGTGTCGGCACCGTCACCCGGAGAAACCACACACGCGGCACCAACGGGCGTGGCACGAACCAACCAAGTGCCCCCTGATGGACTCGAACCATCAACCCTCTGATTAAGAGTCAGATGCTCTGCCAATTGAGCTAAGGGGGCGTGCCAGCGTGGCGATCGCGCGGTGCTCATCAAGCGGGAGAACCGTGTCTCGCCGCCAGGGGCGTCAACCGCCACTATCCGCGATCACCAACGGCGACATGGTGGCGCGTTCGCGTGGGCCCTAACTGGGGTCCAAGTCGAGCGCGTCGCAGCAAGTACAAAAGGTTACCAGGAATACCGTCGCGGACAAGCCCGGATTGCTTCGGAATACGAAACACGCAACGTAGACTTCGCCGAGCCAACGCCGGCCTCCGCTTTGCTCATGATGCCGCCGGAGCCTGCCCGGTTCGCGCTGCCAGCAAGATCGCCCGGCAGGTTCCCCGACAAGCCGACGACGTTGCCAAACGATGCGGCACCGGCCGGTGGGACACCGATAAACGGTGGCAGAGCCGAACAGCCGGCTGCACAAGTTATCGCCGCCATTCCACCCGTGGCCTGGCGGAGTGCCTTCGGCGCCTACATACGGCAAGATGCCGTCGCAACCGCGCGTGACGATCCAGCATGCAACGGACCAGGGCTCTAAAACAGGCGTCCAGGGGCCACATCGCCACCTTCCGCCTCGACGGTTTCAACTGACTCGACAGCTTCATCCGACTCGATGTCCGCCTCGACAATGCATCCCGGGGCGTCATACGCGGGGCGATTCACTCCACGACCGACTGGATAAACCTGCATCGCATCGCCGTCGTAGGGACGCAGCAACTCGGTCAGATGATCGACGTCGGCGAACTCGGCGTCGAGCCAGACGTCGTAAACCTGCGGTGGCAGGATCACCGGCATCCGTTCGTGGATGGGGCGCGTGAGCGGATTGGCCGCAGTCGTGATAATGGTACACGACTGAATCACTTGCTCGCCGCGATGCCAGCGTTCCCAGAGACCGGCCAGCGCGAACGGCCCGTCGTCGCGCATGTGGATGAAATACGGCTGCTTGCCCTCGCCGGACTGCTGCCATTCGTAGTAACCGTCGGCCGGCACCAGGCAACGTCGGCTTCGAAACGCCGTGCGAAACATCGGTTTCTCGGCCGCCGTTTCGCCACGGGCGTTGATCGGCCGGTTCCCCTTGTTCGGGTCCTTGGCCCAGGTCGGCACTAACCCCCAGCGTGCCATGACAGCCTCACGCCGCCGACCGCCGGGATGTTGGCGGACGACGACGATCTCCTGACTCGGGGCAATGTTGAAACGCAGCGGCAGTTGGGGAAAGTCGGGAACCGCGAACTGCTCGATCAACCGCGCCTGCGGTGTCCGCAGGGTGAATCGTCCACACATGGAGGGGGCCTCGTCGAACACCTCGTTTCGATGGGAGCCCCCAACTGAATCGCTCGGCGCCGAGGCGCCGGCCTGGCCCCGCTCACTTGGCAGGAACCGTTACCGTCACGGGA
>JAGQPT010000177.1 GCA_020426575.1 Planctomycetales bacterium | reverse complement strand
TATCTCGATCAGGCCGATGTCTGTGTCTCGCCGTTCTTGACCAATCGAGTTCTGCGGGTGGCCTCGCCGACCAAGCTCGTCGAGTACCTCGCGTTTGGCAAGCCCGTGGTGGTCAATGATCATCCCGAACACAGCCGCGTGATCGAAGCCAGTGGTGGCGGCGTTTGTGTGCCGTGGTCGGTTGATGGCTTTGCGCAGGGAGTTGAACGGATCCTCGACGACCCGGAGACGGCTCTCGAGATGGGGCAACGCGGGCGGGACTGGGTGTTGAAGAATCGCACCTACGATCGCATCGCGAGCGACGTCTACCAAACCTATCTGACACTGCTGGAACGAGGTCGCTGAGCACGGCGTCGCCGCTTGCAGGCATGCACGCCACGCGCCGCGGCCGCTGACCGATCCCTGCCCGTGATCGCTCGTGGGCAGGAATCGGTCGGTGCCGTGGTCAGTTCAAAGGCGGCGGATTGGATAGGAACTGGGCCATAGGCATACCGCCGCCCGGTTCGTGCAGGCCAGCCCCTTCGACGGTCACCATATTGAATGCCTTCCAATCGTTCGTGAGCAGTTTCGAACGCGATAGCCCGACTGACGGCATCATCACGGTGGAGGTATCGCCAGGGTAGTAGTCGGCACCCACCTGGATCAGGTACTTGGCCACCGAGCGATCGTCTCCAGCGGACGCGTTATCTACCACCAACCGACCTTCGAAGGTGACGAACACTGCGCCCACGTCCGGCCCGTCGATCGGGCGACGGCCGCCAAAGTAGCCGTGGAAGTTCAGTCCGGCCTGCGGCTTGATCGAGTACCCGCCGCTTGGCTCGGCGCGCTGATTGCCGGAAATCGAGCAGCCGTAATAGTTGCCATCCTGAGGGCAGAAGTAACCCCCCAGTTGATCCGCCGAATGGGTCAAGTTCCACGTGCCGGTCGATCGGCTCAGCACATAGGCGCGTAGATTCCGGATGTGGATCCGCGTGTTGTTCGCCGAGTTGCCGACGCCCTCGAACTGAACCATCCAGGGCAGCATGTGGGTGAGGTAGCCATTGCCGACGAGCGACGAATTGCTGGATTGCCACCATCCCGGGGTGTTGTCATAGCGCGGAATGTTGCCCATCTGCACATAGCCCGGTCCGTGAGCCCAGCCATAGACGGGATTGACGTTCAGCAGCGGCAGATCGTTCATCTGCTGCATGTCCGCCAGAATCGTATCGACCGAATTCACCGTGGCGCCGGCATTCGACTGGGTCGACACGGTGCCTGAGCTGCCGCTCGGTGCCGGGCTCGGGCTTGGCGCCGGTGCGGGCGTCGGTGCGGGTGTCGGCGCGGGCGTTGCGCTCGACGTCGGGGCTGGCAATGGTGTGCTCGACACCAATGCGGTCTGGATTACCGAGCCGGTGCCGCTGGTCGTATTGGCCGAGGGCGCGTCGACGGCTTTGTCGATCGTGGTTGGCGCCGGCACGGCCGGCGCACCGGTGTCGAACTTGCTCAACGTCAGTGTGGTGTCGCCCGATAGCTCTTTGGCGGCCGTCGTGCCGGTTTGGGCGACGGTGACGTCGTCCCAGCTACCGCAACCGGCGACGCTAACCGCTATCAGTGCACTGACGGCACCTGCCCAGACGCTTTTTGCGTTCTTGCGGGCGTGTTCTGCTTGCGCAGTCTTCCTGGCTGGGCGAATAACATGGCTGTTGAGCATGTCGCACCCAGAAAACGTGAAAAAGTGCCTTTACCTTAGCCAGATCTCTTGACATGGCACAGGCCTCGCACGTAAGTGGCGCGCGTTCGCCGACAGGCGGTACGGCGTTCAGATCGAACCGTAAGCAGCCGTTTCGGGCTGTTAGCTTTGGCGTGCGCGGGCGCCCGCGAACAGCCGTCGTGGCGTTGTCGCGATGGTGAAGTTCAGACCGGGTTCGCCCGTCACCGCCGGGTAG